>JAUCGE010000257.1 GCA_030377965.1 Desulfobacterales bacterium HSG16 | reverse complement strand
CACGGCCGTCGGACCGAATCCGCTGAAAAAATGGGCTAAAGATTGAAAATAAGGAGATGTTATGAGTGAAGAAGCTATAAAGCTTGGTGGTAAAAAGAAAAGTATCATTTTGGACAAGGTGAAAGAGATTGTCCCTGACGGAGGGAATCTCAATCTGTGGCTGACTTGTGGGGCATGTTCTTCTGGATGTCCGGCAACAGGCCTGGACGGAATGGACCCAAGGAAGTTTCTGCGTATGGCAGCGCTGGGAATGGATGACGAAATCCTGAAATCCAACTGGCCATGGATGTGTACCATGTGCGAGCGGTGCATATATGTATGTCCGATGAAAATTAACATTCCCCAGTTAGTCTTCAATATCAGGGCCATGCGTCCGAGGGAAGAAAGGCCCAAGGGTATCCTGGGTTCATGCGACATGGCGCTCAGAAACGATAGTTGCAGCGCTATGGGAACGCCTCCAGATGACTTTGTATTCACAGTCGAAGACGTTCTGGAAGAATATCAGGAATCCCAGCCAGAATTCAAAGACATGCAGGCTCCAATCGACAAAAAGGGAGCTGAATTCTTTTTGAACCAGAATTCAAGGGAACCGGTTACCGAACCGGATGAAATGGTGCCATTGTGGAAAATTCTCCACCTTGCAGGTGTTGACTGGACATACGGCTCCAAAGGATGGGGCGGAGAAAACTATTGCCTGTTCATTGCAGATAACGAATCCTGGGAAAAACTGGTCAGAGTAAAGGCCAAACAAACGGACGATCTAGGGTGTAAGACGTATTTAAACACCGAATGAGGCCACGTAACATTTGCAGTCCGGGCCGGACTGAATAAATTCAAAATCGATCATAACTTTGACGTAAAGAATATTTACGAATATTACCCGAAATGGATAAAAGAAGGCAAGCTGAAACCAAGTTCCGACTGGAACAAGGATCTCAAGATCAAGTTCACAGTTCAAGATCCCTGCCAGATCGTCCGGAAAAGCTTTGGCGATGAAATAGCCGAAGGGTTCCGTTATGCCATCAAGAAAGTCGTTGGTGAAGAAAACTTCATCGACATGACCCCCAACAAATCGAACAACTACTGCTGCGGCGGCGGTGGCGGTTTCCTCCAGTCAGGATTCAAGGAAGAACGGCTTGAGTACGGCAGAATAAAGGATCAGCAGATCAAAGCAACAGGCGCTGATTACGTGATCGCAGGCTGCCATAACTGCCATGCCCAGATCCATGAACTGAGTCACCATTATGGCAGTAATTACCCGGTCGTTCATTTCTGGACTCTTCTCGCTCTTTCCCTGGGTATTCTCGGGCCTAACGAACGCGAATATCTGGATGACAGGCTGAAAGATGTTTGGGTATTCCATCCAGAATCGGCCATGTAGGCTGTATGGGTTGAAGACAAAGCAAGGTAAAACGAAGGAGAGGCTATGATAGTTGCCCAGAGAAAACCCTTTGATGAAATAAAGGACATGATCAAAGACTACAAGAAGGTTCTTGCATTAGGCTGCGGAACCTGTGTAGCCGTCTGTCTTGCAGGTGGTGAAAAAGAAGTCAGCGTTCTTGTGTCCGAACTCGATATGGCCGCGAAACTGGCAGATACACCCATCGATGTTTCAGGTTTCACCATCGAAAGACAATGTGACAGGGAATATCTTGAAGCATTGGACGATATGGTGGAAAAATACGATGCGCTCCTGTCTCTGGCATGTGGAGCAGGTATCCAGTTTCTGGCCGAGCGTTATCCAAAGATTCCGGTCTTCCCCGCGGTGGATACAACCTTTATCGGCGTAAACCAGGATGTGGGATGGTACGAGGAACGTTGTAGGTCATGCAGCAGCTGCGTTCTTGGCATGACCGGCGGAATATGCCCGGTAACCATGTGTGCAAAGGGCCTTTACAACGGCCCATGCGGCGGAACCAACAACGGTGCGTGTGAAATCGATGCTGACCAGCCCTGTGCATGGTACATGATCTACGAGCGATTGTCCAAACAGGACAGGCTTGACAGCATCATGAAATTTACGCCGGCCACAGCCTGGAAAAATCAGGTTCCGAGGACAGTGATTCAGCCAGGATACACGAAAAAGGACTGATCATTAAACGCTTTGGACTTTTAATTCCTAAAGACAAGAGGCATATTGAAATGAAATCAGGAAGCAATTTGGAAAAAGTCTTGAAAGCCGGTCATTTCGCGTTTACGGGCGAATTAGGTCCGCCTCGTGGAACCAACGCGGAAGAGGTCCGGGAAAAGGCAGCCTTTCTGAAGGGAAACGTGGATGCAGTAAATATAACCGACAACCAGACAGCCGTAGTACGAATGTCGAGTTGGGCCGCATCCCTGATACTCCTTCAAGAAGGGCTTGAACCCAATTACCAGATGGTGTGCCGAGACAGAAACCGGCTCGCCATGCAGGCCGACATCCTCGGCGCATATACCCTCGGCATCAGAAACATGCTCTGCCTGTCAGGCGATCACCAGAAATTCGGAGATCACCCGGAAGCACTCGGCGTGTTCGATATCGATTCCATGCAGCTCATCAACATGGTAAAAAACATGCGTGATGAAGCCAAGTTCCTGGGCGGAGCCGACGTAGAAGGCCCACCTGAAATGTTCATAGGCGCTGCCGCAAATCCATTCGCAGAACCCTTTGAATGGCGCGTTCATCGTCTTGCCAAAAAAATATCAGCAGGCGTGGATTTCATCCAGACCCAGTGCATCTACAACATGGACAGATTCCGGACATGGGTAAAACAGGCCAACGACATGGGCCTGACAGAAAAAGTGTACATCCTCGCAGGTGTAACCCCCATGAAGAGCATTGGTATGGCCCGATACATGAAAGCCAAGGTTCCAGGAATGGACGTTCCAGATGAAATCATCAAACGTCTCCAGGGAGCTGGAAAAGGCAAGGTAGCGGCAGAAGGTATCAAGATAGCCTGCGAACAGATCGAAGAGTTCAAGGAAATGAAGGGCGTAGCCGGAGTTCATCTCATGGCTATTGAATGGGAGCATAAGGTTCCGGAGATCGCGGAACAGGCGAAAGTGCTGCCGAGGCCAGTTATGGACTGATTGACCGTTTGATCAAATAGCACAATGACAAAACATGAATGCCCGGATCTGTAATAAGATCCGGATGTTTATCGGATGTTCGATATAAATTACCCCGGTTTTTTTATGAAAGCCGGGGTTTTTTATGGACACAAGGAAAGTTTCAGGCTGATCCGAAGTTCTGATCGTCCCACCATTTTTCAGCATCTTCGATGTCTTTGAAATCAAAGATTGATACACTGAATTTATCCAATATATCCATATTGGATTGTTTGAGTTTTTTCTCAAGGATCGAAGAAACATGTCCAAATCGCGTTTCTGTCTGTTTCAATAGCATGGATAGAGCTTTGTTGATACTGCCCTCTTCCACACCTTCTTGTCTGATTTTTTGAGCCATAGTCATAGCCGACCTCCTTATTCTCTCATCACCGAGTCTTTCCATTTCTCGGTCGATGACTTGTTTGAGTTCCTCAAAATTTTCATCCCTGGCATTGATGGTATATCGCAAGACCCATTCCATAAAATCAAAATAAATTGTTTTATCATCGATTTTTCGCAGAAGAGTAATTGCCTGACTCAATATATCACCAAAATCATCATCATAAATGTGTTTGAACAAATTGAGTACCACATGCAAAGCCATGTAATTGCCGAGTTGAATGCGCTCGTCATCGAACGATTCCAGATTGAACAGGGTGTATTTAAAATTCGGCAATATTTCTTTCAACTCATCAGGACTGTCCATGAGTCCTGTAAATTCCAGAACAGGACTCCAATTTTTCTTCCCGTGATACAGAACAAGGGGAATGATTACCGGAAGCCGCTTCGGTTTCGGTTTCGGATTCTGCTCCAGAAATTCCTTCCAGATATTGACCATGTAGCACAGCAAACGGAATGCCATCCATTTATCAGGCGAACTTTGATGCTCAAAAAGGAGATACAAGAACGCAGTTCTTCCCTTAACCCGGGTTTCATAGACAACATCCGCATGTCTTTGCTTCAACTTTTCATCCACATAGCTTCTATTTACGAGTCTCAAATGTTTCAGATCAATGTGTTTCAAGATTTCTTGTGGAAGATGATGTTTGAAAAAGCTTCTGGCCAGTCTCTTTTTCCCGAACGCTCTCTTGAAAGCCGTGTCATGGGGATTTTCTATCGCATCTTCAAGTTCTTTTTTTTCTTCGGTATTCATTTGGTTTGTCCTGCGTTGTTTGATTTTGTTGCCATGTTGGGTTCTTTTTCTCAGATTTTTGCGTTTTTGTCAAAAGTAAAAAAACCAGTGTATCTACAACATGGACAGATTCCGGACATAGATCAAACAGGCAAACGACATGAGTCTGATGGAAAAATTTACATCCTCGCAGGTATAACCCCCATGAAGGGCATTGGTATGGCCAGATACATGAAAGCCAAGGTTCCAG
>JAUCGE010000256.1 GCA_030377965.1 Desulfobacterales bacterium HSG16 | reverse complement strand
AACCACAAGGGATTGCCCCTACGAAAATATTAAAAAATTATTGGTCGGGTACTTACCAGCATTTTCATTCCCACGCGGAGCATGGGAACGAGAATAATCATGATTATCTGCGGTTCAAACGCAAGATCGTTTTATCACAATCATCAATTACATCTTTCAAGAAAAAAACTTCCCACCCTGCATTTTTGAACGCCTCCAATGACTCTTCGCTTTCCGTAACTGCAATTTTATCTTCTTCCCATGCCAGTTCAGCTTCTCCTGTCACCCGGCCCATGTTGTCAGTCAGTTCAAATCCTGCCTCCGGGATTTTCCATCCTTTTTTCAACAATGTTTTCAAAAGGGGATGAATATTTTCATCTGTCTCTTTAAAAATCTCTTCCCATTCTCCTGGTTCCGGCTCTTCCGTTGTTACGGCTATGTCTGACGTTACGGCTATGTCCGAATCTGAGAAATTTTCGGTGATGAAATAGACGTTTTGAACAAATTGGAACATGTTGAAAAGCCTGAGAAATCCGTTCCATGCGGATTTAAATTCATCTGAATCTTTAAACTCTTCTCTTTCAATCAGAAAGCATATGATGTTCATGCCTGACGTATCGCCTTTTTTAAGAACTCCTTTTTTAAGAGCTTCTTTTTTAAGGGTTATATAAAGTCTTATATTCTCTGTTTCATACAATCCGTAAAAACGATCCTGTCTGCTCAATATATTCAAGACCTTTGCCGGTATGCTTCTAACAAGCCCTTTGTACCATTTTCTGATGCTTTCAGGGGAAGAATATTTTTTTGTGTCCAGGCGTGCAAGCCCGTGTATATATGTATGAATTGCCCAATTATGAGGATCTGGATTCTGTAAAAACATTATGAGCCATTCGAAGCTGTCTTTCCGGTTTGTCACTTTAAGTTTATCGACATTGTATTCTTTGGTAAATTCATTATATATTCTCATGCTGTTTTCATCTGTAAGTTCCAGGTAATTATCATAATAATCTGGTCCGGGCTTGAACTGATTTTCCACATCCTTGTATGAAAGCGACCATATATGAAGTTTATTGACGGCAGTTATCGCATTTCTTTTTATCATGTCTTCTTTTATCTGGTCTTTATGAAAACCGAAGCCGTCTGTGAAAATTGCCACAGGCTTTATACCTTTGCGGGTTCTTGCAGGGTGAAAGATGAAATCAGGTTTTGATCCGACCCTGACACCGTCGGCAGGGCCGAGTTTTGCCCTGAGTTCAATATTATATGACATGTTTCCGATTTTATAAAAAAATCCGGGTTTTCCATTTACGGTATCCTTGCTCAAAGAAACAGGAATGCCGCGTTCGCGAACCTTTTGCAGAGCTTCTATAAAACGTTTTTCAAGATCGCTGTCATGGGACGCTTTGACTTTCATATTTTTAAGTGAGTCCGTGGGAACGAGTTGATTTTCGTATTTCAAAATTTCAGACAGCATGGTGACAGCAGTTCTACGGGATGTTTCAGGCATTGTAAAACTCCTGCGATATGCAAAAAGACAACGATAACAACCGTCTTTTTCCGTGTCCAGATTGCATGGGCAGGCTTTTATATAATCAAGAGCGGCTTTTATAACCTTGATCATGGGTTTTTCAGAGCGCATCAATTGTTTTAAATAACCGGTTCCTCCGGGAACAGAATCATATATAACGAGATATTTTTTCCTGTATGACGATGAACCCTGTGATGAACCATTTGATGAACCATTTGATGAACCATTTGATGAACCAACAGGCTCGTCCTGGATAGTCGCCTGAAGATGCTCGACATTGCCGCCAAATATAAGTTTCAATCCGAGGTGAAGGGCTGCAACAAAGCTGTGAATTTTTTTCTCGCCTCCATCAAATGCGGTCATGGGAAGGAGTATCCGTATTGCTTCTGATGAAAATTCTCTGTACATCCAGACAGACTCCATAAGATTTTTCTCTGATGCCTTGTTACGTGAAGAGCAGCTCAGGGCATGTTTTATCTCACCTTCAGCAGTCTGAACCTTGCCGCAGTATTTACATATTACAAAGCCTTTCTTTGGAGCTCTGGCTCCGGCTATTGATACCTTTTCTCCTGATTCTTCTTTCTCGCCGAAATTTATCTCCCTGAACATGGCTTTTGAAAGAAATTCGAATCCAAAGGGCATTTCATCTGTATCTATTTTATATGCGTCTGTGATATGTTTTTCATTGTGTGTCACCAGCATTCGAGTGTCGTAGAATTTTGGCTCCCGATTATCACTGTCATCGCTTAACCGGCTTTCACGATCCGGGGCGGTGGCTATTACCTGTCTTATCCTCACCATTTTTCGAACCTGGCCGGAATCCATCCACAGGCGGCTGCCGCAATCTGGACAAAACCTGCTTATATCATTGCTGCAATCAGCTATACCGGTCAGCGACATGAACGCACAATTGTCGCAAAATCTCCAGATTTCAAGACTGGATACATCAAGATTTACCTGATCAATACAAACTTTTCTGCCTTTTGCATAAAAAATATTTAAGGGAGCCAGTTCTCTTATTGCGCTGACCGCAGGCCGCTCACAATCAAAGCCTTCCTGCTTATATTTACTTTTTCCGTCTGCCGGCTTTACTCTTTTCCGCCAGATGATGGAACGAAGCATTACCCCTGCTTCAGGAAAAGCATAATTTGGCAGCAGACCTTCATCAGTGAAAAAATTTAGCGTAAGACGTGTGTTGATCCTTTTTACAAGTTTCGAAAGCCCCTGTTTTTCTCCGCTCAATTCATCTATTTCTTTCTGCCAGTTTTTGTCCTTTGCCGTTTGATTTTTTTTCTTTTTTATTTTACCGCTCAGGCTGTTGAACTGCCGTTTCAGGCTTTCCCTTTCGTTTAACTGATCTTTCAAACCATTTTTGATCTTTGAAGCGAGAACGCTTTCCTGGCTTCCATTTTGTGAAATATAGGTTTTCAACCATTTTACAGAATTTTTGCTTAATTCGCCTTCAAATATTTCTATAAAGCCTTCATATAGCCGGGTAAGATTCGTTTCTATGAAATAAAGGAAGTTATGAGGAAATTTTTTGATATTCACGGTTTTCAGATTGAGCAGTACATGCTTGATCTGGCCTGGAATTACGGCTTCGCCATTCCCGGTTCCAACAGTTCCGGCTTCGCCATTCCCGGTTCCAACAGTTCCGGTTTCGCCAGTTCCGGTTTCAACAGCCCCGGCTTCAACCCATTTATCCATGCAGTATGCCGTAAATTGTCTTTCCAGTACCGCAGAAGCGTCTAAAAAAATCCCGGGCGGTTCCACAGCACCTGACAGCATCAGGTCCGGCTGTGCGTAAAAATAAAGGTCGTGGGGTTTTGCGCTGGCAATGGTCAGGTTCAGTGCATTGCCGTCTTTTCGCCCTGACCTGCCTATCCTCTGTATGTAGTTTGTCTGTCCGGGCGGCACGGAACACAAAATCAATGAGGAAAGGTCGCCTATGTCTATTCCCATTTCAAGTGTGGGCGTGCATGATAAAAGGTTCGGGTCCCACGGGTTTTTCGCTTTCTGCTTGAATGATTTTTCCAGATCCTCTCTTTCGTCCCTTTCGAGCATTCCAGTATGTTCAGCCGCAAATATCCTCTTTATGTCCCCGGATGAGTATAATTTTGAATAATAATCTATTTTGTGATCAATGCTCTCATAATGCCCTTTACACCGAAATCTGAGACATGGCGCTTTCTGCCAGTATTTTTCCTCCACATCTGCAACTGAAATATTATGAAGACATTTTCCGCATTTTAACTGGCAGACATTTTCTGAGACCCGGAGCGCGGCTGGAGCAATTCCCCAGATCCGCTCTTTATTTTTTGTTCGTAACTCGAATATCTTTTGATCCACCAGCACCCTCAATGCTGTTTCATAAATATGCCTGATGTTTTCTTTCAATACAATATGGATGGGCGTAAAACATTTTTCAACCCAGTCTTCATACCAGGTGGATCGCAGGTTTCGATAACTGAACATATGATCGAAGTTGCTCTTTCTTTTTGTAGTGAGAAAAACCGGGATTCTGGAATACGCTCCGAATCTGGGCATCCATCGCATCTTTGGGTTATTCTTGATTGCATAGACATTTCCCCAGCCATCAATAAAACTTTCTAATGCAGGCTGAAAAATGCCGCCCCGGTTTTTTAAGGTTAATATAAAACCAGACAGAAATATCTTAACGATGTTTTCAGTGAGTTCATCCATACCTCCAATTTCGTTTTTTATGATATCAAAAATGGTTTCCGATGCCCGTTTCAGTTTTTCCAGATCTATCAGACCAACCGACGATCCGGTTTTTTCCAGAGTACGGCCTATCCTTGCCCGAAATCCGTATTCTGAAACTATTTCCCACCTTATTCTCTTTTCAACATTCTCCCCAGATAGTCTTTTTATTTCCGGAACAAAGCCGGGATCATGATTTAAAGGTGGAAGGGAAAATGGCAAACCTCTGCCCTGAATGTCTCCAC
>JAUCGE010000255.1 GCA_030377965.1 Desulfobacterales bacterium HSG16 | reverse complement strand
GAATAGCGATACTGATTTTTTTCTTTATCTCCAGATCTATTGTCGCACCGGTTAATTATCTGGTAAATGCGGCAAACAAGGTAGCTAAAGGATCTCTTGAGTTCAGAGTCAAGCCGGGGCGTCTGCCGGAAACAAGAGAGCTGTCAATAGCATTTAACGCAATGCTGGATTCAATTCAGAAGAGCCGGACAGAACTGGATGCCGTAAACAAAGAGATGATCAAACAAAAAACTCTTGCTGAAGTGGGCAAATTTTCTCTTATGATCGCTCATGAATTTAAAAACCCGATGAGCATTATCAAAAGCTCTGTGGACATATTGAAAAAAGATCTGAATCCCATACCTGCTTCAGGTGCGAAAATGATCGAATTCATTGAAGGGGAGATAGTCCGTTTGAATCGGCTGGTAGAAGATTTCCTGACTTTTGCAAAGCCCACAAATCCGGTTTTCAGAAGAGTGGATGTAAACGCCATGCTCAATGAAAATCTGGTAAGATTCGATATTCAAACTTCGGCATATTCAATCGAAATTCAATCGGATATTTCAAAAGATTTACATTACGCAAAAATTGATCCAGATTTGATTGGCCGTGTTTTTGATAATATCTTGAGAAATGCATTTGAGGCGAACGAACATAAAAATACCATATATATTCGTGCCTTTAGTGAAAATAAAAGATGGGTTGTGGAGATCGAAGACGAGGGTTGCGGGATTCTGCCTGAAAATATTGATAAGATTTTTGAGCCATTTTTTACAACCAGATCTACAGGAACAGGACTCGGACTCGCTTTCAGTTCCCAGGTTGTCAAAGCTCACGGAGGTTGTCTTGCGGCAAAAAATAAAAGTGACGGTGGCAGAGGAGCGATCTTCAGGGTTGAATTACAATTATGTGAAAATGAGAATCCTTCGGATGAATATAAAAATGGCTGAAGGATTTCAAAAACAGATCAGGAATTAAAACGGGAGATAAAATACCCATGGCACATATCCTGGTAGTCGATGATGAAGAAAAAATGCGATACCTGCTTTCCCTTATGATAGAAAGAAGCGGACATAGGGTTGATCAAGCTGGAGATGGATCAGAAGCATTTGAAAAAATAGAAAATACTGATTACGATATTGTGATCAGCGATATAATATGACTGGGTTTTTTCCTTGAAATTGCGTGTAATCAGAAGTTCAGTTCGCGTAAATACCGAAAATTCAGCGACAATGACCGACAGGATTACAAGAATCCATAAAACCAGAAAAAGCGCAATGCCTTTTTCTCCCATATCGGTTTCTCCTATGCTGGCCAGCGTAAATCTCTGTACTTAATTTTCATTTTGCTCCTGCCTGCGAACATGACTCTTCAAAACAAATTGTTGATTTCTGCTAAGTCAGTCATTGGGAATTACTGTAAAATCAGAGAATTACGGAGACAGCCATAAAGATCCGCTCACACCCACGCTCTGTGTGGGAATGCAGCCCAACACTCCGCGTCCAACGATTGATACCAGAACAATAATAATGACCGATTAAACGATAATCAAGTTTATGTTCGTTCCAACACTCTGCGCGAGTGAAGCCCCCTGACGCTCCGCGTCCATTATTTCTTTTCGGGATATACACTTGATATGATACGGACAATAACAGAAATCGGGTATGCGTTCTTATCTTCCTGAACCGTCATTTTTACGGCGAGGGGAAAACCCTTATCCTCTTTTGTATCCCATTTTTCCTGCCACAATGGAGTCTGCTCAATCGTTATTTTTTTCAAATATTCAAATTTTATTTCATAAGCTTCTGAAATAAAATCATAAAATTTGTCTTGATCTGGATTTTCCCATTCGCTGTCCTTATTTATTTTATGATAATCATTCTCATAAAAAACCAGTTTTTCCTTTTTTCCGGATAAAACCATGTATTTTGCATAGACTATATTCGTTTTATTTCCGGGTATTAATGAAATATCAGATAAAAATGCAAGGGATTTGTTATCCCCTTTCAGGATAAAAGCTTTTTTTCCGTTATTTATCAGTTTTTTGAGACATATGGATGATAACTGTTTTTTAAACAGATTTAACCCTGTTCGATATTTCTGGAGATTTTTTGCATCAGCCTCTCCTTTTTCCCAGGATTTGATTCCAATATTGAACGCAGAGAATATCAAAGCTGTGATCATAGCCAAAATGGTCAAGGAAATCAGAAGCTCGATCAGGGTGAAACCCCGGTTGTCAGACATATGTTTCATTTTTGACTTTTTTTAGCTATCTTGAGGGTTTCTATATCGAACACTCGATTGTTTCGATCTTCTCCCCACAGGATTGAAACTGTGATGTGAAAAAGGTGAACCGATTTTCGATCTCCCTCTTCGGGTTCGACATATCGAATTTTTGCCTGCCATCTGTATCCATCATCGAATGTTCCCTCAATTTCTTCATCCTTGAATTCTGTTGACAGTAGAATTTCTTCCATCCTGGATCTTGCGTGAAAGACAGCCCGTGTATAATCTCCGCCCATTGCAGCAGATCGCAGACCATCGGAAAACAACTGCATGATACTGGTAAGGCAAATTCCCAGAATGACTATGGCCACAAGAATTTCGAGCAGGGTAAATCCTTTCTGCCCTTTATTATTTATGGTCTTCATCCTGAGTCTGCAAGCCTTTCATCGACTTCCACAATGCCTGTGATAAAGTTGACCCGGATTCTTGATAAATTCTCTGCTTTATCTGAAAGAAAGATTTCTCCGCCGCTGCTGTTGCCTGAAGGGTAAAATTCTATTTCAAACAAATCGGTATATTTTTCGTTTTTGATAGAGATGCCTTTGACAAATGACAGGCCATCAGGCAGTTGGTAGCTCAAAGTTCGATGGCGGGACTGGCCCGGATCATTTTCAACGTCACTGCCAATATCATCCTCGATTTCCGACATTTTTTGCCTTTGGACAGAAATCCGATTATCCTCAATGTAAATTGATGCCAGGTAAACTGCCCTCTCGGTTATCGCTTTTGTCCTGGCCCATTTCAAACTCGCGGCTATCTTTCCGCTCGCAGCCATTACCTGAACCTGATCCATTGAGCCTGAAATCCGAATTCCGACAAGAGAAGCGGCTACACCCATGATCACAAGAACGACCAGAAGTTCGAGAAGGGAAAAACCCGTTTTATCATTCATATGGCATCATTCACCTTTTATCATCCACTTGGATTTTTCCAACTGACCACATCCTCATTATCGTCTTCGCCGCCCTGCTGTCCGTCAGCACCGTAAGAAACAATATCGTAATCGCCATGTTCCCCCGGATAAATATAAATATAACCATTTCCCCAGGGATCTTTTGGAATATCTTTTCTAAGATAAGGCCCGTTCCATCTTCTGGCTCCAGCTGGTTTTGCCCGCAATGCTGCAAGTCCTTCTTGAACTGTGGGATATTTTCCCACATTCAATCGGTAACTTTCCAGAGCGGTTTCAAGCATGCCGATCTGAACTTTAGCAGCTTTTTTTTCCGAAGGATTTAAATGACCCACAACTGCAGGGCCGACAATAGCCGCTAAAAGACCCAGAATCACCATTACGACCAGCAATTCAATTAAACTGAATCCTTTTTCATTTTTTCTGTATTTTTCCATGAATTTTCCTTTCAAAGGGGCAGTTCATTCATGCTGAATATCCCCAAAAGCATTGATATAACGATAAATGCCACTACGCATCCCATTATCAGAATCAAAACCGGTTCCAGCAGGCTGACCAGTCTGTGGACAAGATTTTTTACCGTTTTTTCATAATTATCGGCAACTCGCAGGAGCATTTCGTCCAACCTTCCGGTTTCTTCTCCCACCATGATCATCTGAACTGCCAGAGAAGGAAAAATCCCGCTTTCACCAAGGGGTTTTGACAGCCTTTCACCTTCTTTGACCCGCTTATGTACAAGGTCAAGACTTTCAGACACCACCTTGTTTGTCATAATTCCCCTGGTCAGATGAAGGGCTTCCAGTATAGGCACTCCGCTTTTGACCAGCGTTCCCAATGTTCTGGCAAATCTGGCTACTTCAATTTTTTTAACCAGTGTTCCGATTAATATAAGATTTATTTTAAGTGAATCCAGACGCATACGACCGGATCTGGTCATTGAATATTGCCGGAATCCGAAGTAAATTAATGCTGTCAGTACGGGTATTGTCCACCACCAGGTTTTTAAATATTCGCTCATCCACAACAAAAAACGGGTAGACATTGGAACAGCACTTCCCATATCCGAAAAAATAACGGAAAATCTGGGCACCACGAAAGTCATCATTATAATGATAGACAAACCGCTGACACAGAGCAGAAAGACCGGGTAAATCATCGCTGATTTGATGTAATCTTTCAGTTCCTGGGAGCTTTCGAGAAATATGCCCAGCCGTTCCAGAACATGCTCCAATACTCCGCCTGCTTCACCGGCTCTGACCATATTGACATAGAAATTGGAAAAAGCATCCGGGTATTTTGCCATAGCGT
>JAUCGE010000254.1 GCA_030377965.1 Desulfobacterales bacterium HSG16 | reverse complement strand
TAAAGGTTATAATCATCCTTGTTTTTATGGTTATTGCAGGAAGCCTGGCCATAGTTCATTATGAAGAAAACATAAAATTAAAAGATGCTCTATGGTGGTCTGTTGTTACTCTGACCACTGTGGGATACGGCGATATTTCTCCGGCAACAATTGAAGGACGGATTGTCGGTGTTATTATAATGATCTCCGGCATCGGTTTTCTGGGAATGTTGACCGCCAGCATCGCCAGCCTGTTCGTAGAAAACAGGATTCTTGAAAATAAAGGCATGAAAGGAACCCGTATGAAAAATCATTTTATAATCTGCGGATGGAATTTCAGAGGACACGATATTATAGAAGAATTAAGATCTGACCCCAAGTGCAGCAGTATCCCAATGGTTCTTACTGCTGATATCCCAGAAAAACCTCTGGATGATCCACTTGTTCATTTCGTACGCGGAGAAGTCAATCAGGAAACCATGAAAAAGGCCAATATTGAGTTCGCACAGGTAGCCGTCATATTGTCTGATGATCGCCTGGACGCTTATTCCCGTGATGCTAAGACAATATTGAGTACTCTCACCATAAAAAATATGAACTCTGAAATCTACACATGTGTTGAATTGATGGACCCGAAAAATGTGGAGCATTGCCATATGGCGCGTGCGGATGAAATTATCGTTTCAGGAGAGTTGAGTACAAATCTTCTGGTTCAGGCGGCTCTGGATCATGGCATTACGAGAATGGTCAGTGAACTTGTCAGCAAGAGATACGGAAAAGATCTTTATAAAATCCGGATACCGAGGGAACTCAAAAACAAAGATTTTTATACGATCATGTCTGAAATGAAAAGGCTCCGCAATATTCTATGCGTGGGAGTCGAAGACAAGGCAGGAAACAACTTTGTGGCAAATCCAGCAAACGATTATATACCGGCAGCAGAGGATTTGCTGATAGTCATAGCGGAAGAAAGACCCAAACTCGCTGTTTCCTGATTCTTAAATTTGTAAATAAGTATCTGTGCAAAAATTTAATGACATTTTTTCGGTGGGTAAAAACGCAGTGTTGCCTACCATCTATCTTCCCGCTGAGCGCTGTTGTTTCTACCCAGAGCGATGTAAAAAAACTTTTGATGAGGTACTTACTTAACCAAGAATTTAACTCGATCAATAGAACGCGTTGAAATAAAATATTTGCACAGTCCTTTAAAATGTTTTAAAAACATCAGATGTTTTGAAAACCGGAATGTCCGGTATTTTTATCGATATTATTTTATCGATAAATGCCAATATTCATTCATGAAAGACGGAGGTGTCCATGAAAGAAAAATTCGAACTGGTCAAAGAGTATCTCCAGGAAATGGAGATAGAAATCGTTGATGAAGACACAGAAGATGAACTGGTCGTGGTCGAAGATGAGGAGAATGGAATAAAAAATCTTATCATTGATTGCGAAGCGCCGATTCTGGTACTTGAACAGGTGATCATGAAAGTCACTCAGGGTTCGGAAAAATTCTTCCGCAGATTGCTGCAGATGAACAGGGAGCTTGTTCATGGAGCGTTTGCCCTGGATGATACAGGCGAAATCCTGCTTTTCCGGGATACGCTTCAACTTGACAATCTTGACAGAAACGAACTGGAAGGCTCTATTCATTCCCTGAGCCTTGCCCTTTCAGAATATGGAGCCGAACTTCTGGAATATTCCGCTTAAACCGATTTGCAAAGGAGGATTGCCATATGTCCATTTTCAATAGAATATTCAAGATCGGCCAGTCACAGGCCCACTCAGCCATAGATAAATTCGAGGACCCGATAAAATTGACAGAACAGGGCATCAGGGATTTGAAGAAAGATCTTCAACAGGCCATGACATCCCTGGCCGAAGTCAAGGGGATTTCCATCAGAACCAGGCGAAACGCGGATAATGAAAAAAAACTTGCAGCAGATTACGAAAGAAAAGCCATGATGCTGCTGCAACAATCTCAGGGCGGGAAATTAAGCATGGCAGATGCCGAAAGACTGGCTACTGAAGCCTTGAACAAAAAAGAATACCATGCCAACAACGCCTTGAAAGTTTCTGCCGAAGCAGATCGCCACGAACAGATGTCCAACAAGCTCCAGGCAAATGTGAACAAGATAAAATCTTCAGTTTCCACCTATCAAAACGATCTGACCACCTTGAGAGCGAGAGCCAAGACCGCTTCATCAACCAAAAAAATCAACCAGCAGCTTGCCAAGATCGATTCTTCCGGCACGATCGCAATGCTGGAAAAAATGAAAGCCAAGGTAGATGAAGACGAAGCTCTGGCTATCGCTTATGGAGAGATCGGCAATGCAGACAAGTCCGTAGATGACGAAATCAATTCCGCTCTTGCAAGCGGACAGTCGGTTTCAGCATCTGCATCATTGCTCGAACTCAAGAATAAAATGGGTATTACATAAAATAAAATTCGTATTTTTTGCAGCAGAACAACAATTAAATTTAAATACAGCTCGGAATGAAAATTCCGGGCTGTATCACTTTGCTGTTTCTGTATCGGAGGCTATATGGGCTGGAAAAAATTTTTCGGAATAAAAGAAAATGACAAGAAAACACCTCCTCCCGATCCCTTGAAAGATCATACTCTGTCTAATTTGAAACCAGGGTATTATGTGGATTATGATTTAAGCACCTGGGAAGTCAAATCCGGGCATTATTACGACTGGGGAGAGGGCGATATCACACACGAATGGAAATTAGACAGCGTTGACGATACAATTTATCTTGAGATGGAACAAGATGATGAAGTGTCATGGAGCGTATGTAGAAAAATTCCAATCGAGCAACTGGGAAGAGGTGTACCGGAACACATCAGAGATCATGGACAGCCACCGGATGAAATCAGGTTTGATGGTAAAATCTATTACTTTGAAGAAGGCGGAGGCGGACATTTTTATCCTGATGGCAGAGGCCCTGAAAAACCTTTGCTTAAATGGGATTATGAAGATGATTCGGGTAAGTATTATCTTTCCATCGAACAATGGGAAGAAGAAGAATTCGAGGCTTCTTCAGGAATTCCGGTTGAGGAATACCAGTTTATCAATATTCTTCCGACCGAATAATGATTTACTATAAATAATATACTGTGAAAAATGTCTGAATCAGAATTTACAGGATTGAAGGATTAACAGAATTCTGAAAATTCTGATTCAGACAATCTATCGGAAAAAATTAAAAAAATGGGGTCAGGTACTTACAACGCCGTGTAAAGGCGGGTTTTGTACCCGCCCATCGCGTAAACAACCATCCTGATATATCTTTATCAGGGTTTCAAACCATCCTGATATTCTTCCGGGCAGGGAGGAACTTCAGGCGGTACTTCTTTGTCAGAGGCTTGTGCAAATCCTGAAAAAATAATTGCTAAAAAGATAAAGCATAATAAAAATCGTTTCATAATCCTATTCCTTTCGTCTGGTTAATGTTTAAGACGGAAGATAGTATTACAACGATTATTAATCAATAATGGGGGCTATGTATTGATATATAAGGAAAAAGAGCATTGAATGGTAGAAAAAACCCCCTGTGCAAAAATTCACCATTCGGACAGGTTTATTTTTGTATAACTTTTCTAACAATCATTTTAATTCAAAATTATTCGATGTAATTATTTCAATTACTTACAACCTTGAAATACTGACGACTTTGAAAAATTGCATATAACAAGATAACTATCTATTTTTCTTATCATTTACTCCCTGTTTCATCATCCGGCACGGATGTATCATCATTTTCAATATATGAGGCAAATTCGCTTGCGATCTCATGCTGTATGCGCTTTACGATTCTTTTGATAGATTTAAGGTATTTTACCATGGTTTCCTCTGGCCAGTCATATGGAGCCATGGCCATGTTAACGAACCCTAAGATTGCTTTCAGGGAACTGTTCAATAATTGTATTTCTTCTTTTTTTATTTTGGGAAGAATGAAGTCATCTTCTGAAATTTCGAAACTATCCGTTTCTTCAGATAATGTTTCCTCATCGTCCACGTCCAGACTGTCTTCGTTAAAGCCAGCTTTTAACAGATATTTTGCAAGAGTTTCACTTAGCTCTCCCTCTGATTTCAATTGATCCACCATCCACCGGGGCAGGCGGGCCTGAAAAAGGATCTCCCGTTTTTCATCCGCCAGTTCTATTTGAAGGGCAAGTTTACTTGCATAGAGTTCTGCCGCATCTTCGCTTTTCCTGAGATCGGAAACTCTATGCATTGCATCTTCTTTGGCTGTTTTCTGATGATAACTGAGTTCATTCTTCAGTTCTGATTTTATCTTTTGTGCAACCGGCAGGATGGCATCCATAGCCTCTTGTTGTATGTCATTCAACAGGACACCATCAAATCTGTAAATATCGGTTTCGATTCGTGCAATACACCGTTTTAAATCCTCTGGATTCATAACCAGGATGGACTGAAGCCTGCCACCTTCATCTTTCCAGAAATTTTCTTTTAAGCTTTCAGGGTATTCTACATAAAAAAAATATTTTTTTATATAATCTTTTATCTG
>JAUCGE010000004.1 GCA_030377965.1 Desulfobacterales bacterium HSG16 | reverse complement strand
TCATATCGTTGCTGATTTATCAAGCAAAAAGTTGTAAAATTAACGTCGATTGGTTTAAAAAGAGGAGCAAACGCTTGGTATTAAGCTGTTACAGATACGGTATCTTGATAGGCAGCCGAAACTCCTGACGGAATGAAGCTGAAATATTTTTTGGTCGAAAATTAGACACAGAACGTTTAATCGACATGGTCTTTTCTCACAGACTCGTTATTGTTACAGGAGCCTCCGGTGTTGGCAAAACATCTTTGTTGAATGCAGGATTGCTTTCCACATTGGATTCCGCATCGGAACATCTCTATGGGATATATTCTCGATGCGGTGATGACCCTATTGATTCTATAGGACGAGCGATTTCCGATGAATTACATCTTGATCAAGAATTTGAAAGAGGTGAAGAATCATTGATCAATTTTTTGATCCGATGCCGTGACAAGATGTTGAAAATCCCAATTATCGTGCTGGATCAGGCAGAAGAACTTTTAATAAGAATTGGTGAAGACCTTCGTAATGAACTGATATTGGCTATTCGCGAATGCCTTATTACAAGCCCTGGAGTTGCTCACTTTGTCATATCTCTCCGCGATGATTACCTGGCAATGTTCACAATTTTCCGAGACAAACTGCCTAACATCCTGCAAAACACCTTTTTCCTTTCTGAATTTACTCACCAGCATGCTTTCGAGGCGATCTGTGAACCTTCTGAAAAATTCGGAGTCGAATTCAACAAATTGCTTGCAGACCAAATATTGACAGAAATTGGCACAGATTCTTTTTCACCTCCTCAGATTCAAATCATTTGCAGTTCTCTTTTTGAGAATCGATCAGGAAGTATAATTGATAGCGATTTATATACTCGTCTTGGAGGAGCGAAGACGATTTTAACAAATTATTTCAACAAAGAACTCAACGACCTTGATGATGAGGAAGCAGATGCAAAAAAAGTATTGAAGTCAATGGTAACTTCAGAAGGAACAAAAGAGATGTTGAGTATCCAGGAGATTTCCCGGAGATCTGACATGCCATTGGAACAGGCAAGAAATCTGCTTTATCGATTGAGAGATAAATCCAGATTGATCAGAGGAATTCAGCATGAAGATGATGTCAAATTTGAATTATCTCATGAATACCTGACAATTGAGATATGGACGTGGATGACAGAAGAGGATCTTAAAAGGCGACAAATAGAGGAACTCGTCGCACGAGAACTGCGCTCGTGGCATCGTTTTCGTCATTTAAGACTTGGTACCGACAGACTGACAGTTCTGGAAGAAAATGAAAACTTAGTGGGATTGAACGAAGAAATGCTTGCTCTCATCCTTCTAAGTTCCGTGAAGCACAGGCTTCCTGTAGAGCGGTGGACTTCAAAAATTGATCACATGGATGAAAAAAACCAAATTTATATATCAATGATTTTATTCGATTTTTTTCAGACTCAGGACATAAATCTTCGTCGGGAGGCTGCTGAAGCGATTGCGGCAATCAATCCTTCACCGATAATACATGCTCTGAAATCAAATGACAAATCCAGAAAAAAAGTGGCTCTTGAAATGCTTGGAGGGATTGGCCTGGAATCCGCTGGCTCAGAAATCGTTCCGTTGCTGAAGGACAAGGACATTGAAACAAGAAAATTGGCATGTGGAGCATTGGGGGAAATCGGCGGAAGCGTCGCTATAAAAACTCTGATAAAGGCATCTCGATCCAGACAAATCGAGATCAAGGCCGAAGCAATAGGCGCACTGGGAAGAGCATATGATAGCAGGGCGTGTCCATTTATCAAGAAAGCTCTTCGTTCAAAAAAGCCTTTGTTAGTCGAAGCGGGTATAAGAGCTGTGCGGCATTCACAATATCCGGGTATCGTTCAAAATCTGATGAAAGATAAAAGGATTAAAAAAAATGCTCGTAAAGCGCTTTGGCAGGCGATTGAAATGGAACCAAAAACACTTGGGAAATGGATTTTGGAGATAACGAATGAACTTACCGATGAAGAGCAGATAAAATTAAAGTCATTTTTTTATAAATATACTGGCTATATAGAAAATCAATATCTTGAAAAATCGGCAAATGAGGAGTGTGAGTGGAAAGGTCTTGAACTGTCAAGAAGAAAGGAACAAGATGTAAAAATACAAGCAGCTTCAGAAAAAATATTTAACAATTGCTCAAAACAATTCTCACTCAAAAAAGCGGCATCTCTATTATTAGACCAGGATAATATAAACATGTGGGGGGCTTGCTGGGCTTTTGCCAGAATAGCAGACAAAGAAGAAAAAGTTCATATAAAAATAATAGAACTTGTACAGGACTCTCGTCCACGTATCAGGGCTGGTGCATTACAGACATTGTCACAAATGAATAAAGCCCCTAATAATTTAGATAAAATCCTTACAGTTTTTTTTCAAGATGATGATCCCACAGTTCGCTATTACGCTTGTCTGGTCGCTATGAAACATGAAATAATTGAAGCCGTGGAATCCATTAACCAGCTTCTCTCTGACATGGGGCAACCTGCGTGGTGTTGGCGTGGTGTCGGTAATTTAGTAAAGGATGCTGCGGTTGCAGCACTTGACCATCTAAATCCATCATCTGTTGTTTGGCGCAAGCCCTTTCAAAAAAGTTTTAACGAAAAACATGAACAAAAAACGCCTAAAGACGACTGACGTTTTTTGTTCGTCGTTTGAATAAAATTTTGATATCAATTCTCAGATTGATCTCCCGAGAAGTCAGAAAAAGGTGGTTGACCTAACCGGAAATTTTTCACCGCTTCTGCCAATATTGCATCAATTTCACCATATATTTCAGGATCGATCACCCCTTCTAATTCTTCTTTAAATAACATCGACAATGTAACTGGATTTATTTGAGAAGTATCTTTTTCGATAATACTGACAAGCTGTTGCTTCAACTCTCTCGTCACTTTTTTCTCGTATAACTCAGGCTGAAGGGCCATCAATAAATTAGGAGAGGACTCCAAAATATTCTCTATGGCTTCAATTCCACCTTCATGATAAGCCTGTAACAAAGAAAGAGCAGCAAATTCCTTCAGTTTTCCTTTCTTCAATGACTCTTTTATTTCTGTTGCCACCTCATGGCTGATTTCTTCCGATTCAATTCGATCTATTCTTTTTTTTGCTTCAACCTGAGATCTTTTACTCTCTTCCTCAAGTGCGAGCAGTTCCAATTGAGACATGCTGAGTTTTCTTACACCCTCTTTTTCAGTTTCAATTTTTTTCTGTTCGTATTCCTGCTGCATTTTCAACTCGGATAATTCATGTTGATGTTTCAGCACCTTTGCTAAATACTCTTGCTCACTTTTCAGACTTTCACCTTGATATAAAAATTTACCGATTTGGACATCGACACTGAAAGGATTGATGAAACAAAGCAACCTGCTGCTTTCTCCCGGACTGTAAAGACGTTCCCTGCTCTGATCAATCAATGAAACGATTCCCGCCGAATCTCGTTCAACCAGTTCATCTATACTAAAATCAAGGTTATAAATACTATTGAGCGCAGGTGATTCATTAAGTTTATCTTCCAGATATTCCCGTAAAAAATTTTGATGCGTTTCATAATGCTTCATCAAATGCTTTCTCAAATCAATGACAAAACGCCCCCGATCACTTTTGACATTGAGGCAATGTGCTATGATCATTTCAGCCAATATAGGCTCACTCCGAATATGCATAGTCGCAGCGGAAATATCTATATATTTTGTAAAAACATTCGTTAACAGACTTTCGAGTTCTTTTTTGAGAATGTCGAGGAGAGGAAGCAAAGTTTTTTTCTCGAATCTCAGTGTTTCTTCAACCTCGCCTGTGGACTGATCTACAGAAATATCGTTGCCAGTGATTAATGGCCAGAGACTAAAAACAACATCGAATCCATCAAGTAGCAGAAAAGTGCAGATAGCCTGCAATATCGGTTGTCCCATACCGCCTCTGCCTTCAACCATCCTGTCGATAAAATATTTCCATGCTTTTTCGTCTGTAGGATCTTCTCCTCGAAGCTTTTCGATTTCATTAAGAATGGATTTAGTTTCAGCGGCCACACCCATAGGATTCGGATTGCTGAAAACCCCATCAATTATTTCACCGAAATCACGACGTTTTGCCTTGGGCTTGAACAATTCGCCTTTTATAATATCCAATGATTTCCAGAGATAGGGAATTTCATCAAGAGTGATATTTTTTTCTCTATTGATACCTTCGAGCAGAACAGCAATGGGGTGCAGCAGGTTGAATTTTATGATCAACCCGCTGTCAGTTCCGGGAGTAGGTATGGCCTTAATCAGGTTGGCTTGAGCTTCTATGCCTAAATATCTTGCCCGCCTTGCCCCATACATTGTAATAATTTCTTTTTCCCTGTCTTCACCATCACCGCTCTTGCCATTTTTCTTGGGTCCTTTATCTAAATAAGCCCTTCCTTCTTCATCGAATTGAGCGCCAAAGATATATCCTTTATGTGGGAATATTGATTTCAAATCTTCATCAAATTTTTTCAGTTCCGCTTCTTTATGCTTTTCCAGTTCCAGATCACTTACAATAGGGCATGAGATAGACCTATCGTTACTTCTTGTTTGAATATTTTTCAATTCAAGAGCCAACGTGTATTTTAAATCCAGCTTGTAAATAATAGGCGGAAAATCGAGTCCCCTATGATCCCATAGAGTTCTCTGCCCTGGAGCCACATTTATAGCAAGCATGAAATGCCAGGGCGGAAAACGCCTGAAAAGAATCTCATAGTCGCCTGTAATGACAGACATCCTTAAGTATTCCGCGATAAATTTCTTGAGTGGCCTCATGACAAATGAAAAGGACAAGTATATATGGGCCTGGTTATTGGGTCTCAAGATTTTTAACGAGAAACCAAGGTTTTGAAAATTTTCAGATATCTCAGAATTTTCTGGATTATGCATTATTTCAAGATGCTTGTATAAAAACTTGAAAAATTCAATACACCTTTGTGCATCGGCTCCGAAACCTTTTTTTACGCCTTCGATATTTTCTGTCCATATATCCATTAGCTCCTTCCCAAGAGGATGATCAATGATCGCTTTTTCTTCTTTTGACATTTTATAATCAAAGAATTTTTGAAAGAATTGCTGATCCTTTCTTGGCCATGTCGATTGTGTAGCCTTTGAAAAATAAAAATCATCCATCAATTTTTTTAATTCACCAGAAAGATTTAGAATTTCCATCCTCATTCTTGCTGATTGAGCAATCGGCCAAAAGAGCCATCGATTCTTAAATTCTTGAATTTCTTCGGTTGTTGCCAATGTTACCCCCTTAATTAAATATTATTAAATAAAAGTGGATATAAGGTTACCAGCCCAATGCCTATTGCTCTGTTTTCACAAACAAAAACACTGCTATTTGAAATAGTTTGTTGTTTATTCAATGTGTCATTTTGCACCATACAGATATTTGTCATGATGTCGGGCGACTTCCGCTTCCTCTCCCTCTGCCATGCCTACGATATCCAGTAAAGAATCATCTTTCTTTGAAACCAGAGGCGGCAGTTGTACGCCTTCTTCTCTGGCAAGCTGCGTCAAGAGGAACTGCATCAATTTGAACTTGTCTGCATGGGAAAGAGACTCAATAAGCGGAATTACCTCAGTGATTGTCATGCGCTACCTCCGCTACTGTCAAAATCCATATCCCACTTTCCAGTCTCTACAAATACCGCTATAACCTGAACCCCTGTCTTATCATCAATCTTCTCCTGCTCATATTTTTTCCGATTTCTGTCATCGACGTACTCCACAAAAAGGATCAGAAAAACTTCTGCAAGTCCCAGTTGTTTTCCGTAGCGGGCGGCCTGCTCAATGCCTTGTTTATACCCGGTTTCATCTGTGTATGATTTTATTTCCAGGCCGTAAACCTGTGTTCCATATTCGATAACGATATCCACTTGACCATTACCCGTGGGAAATTCCGGCCATACTCTTGCCCTGTCACCAAAAAAATCGCTCAGGTATCGAAATAAATTAAAATGATACACGGCCTCGAAAATTTTCATATCCTTTCTTCTTGGAGCATCTTTGAGCAGCCATTTCCGATTTTTTTTCAGGTGGGCTTCATGCCGGCGCATCAGCTTTTTGATATTCAGGCTATTTTCAGATATTACACATGAAAGATCTTCGAAAGGTTCGCGCAAAGTTCCCATGTATCGGAAAAGCCGGTTGGCAAAATAATTGAAAAGCCTTTTCTGGATAAAAGGACAAGAGAATTTTGCATAAAACCTGTTGTTTATTTCTTCATGACCGATAACACCGTTCAGGTATAAAAAATTGAGATCCGGGTCATCGTATCTGAAAGGCATTTTTTCATCTGTCCTGAAGAGTTCAAAGACTGTTTCGTTATATGGTTTTTGCTTTGCTTTGCTGATAATATTTAAAATATTATTATTAGGGAGCAGGTCTGTGGCTGCTGTATAGATCTTTTTAAAGTTTTTCATTGTTATGTGATCATCTTTTTTCATCCTATTATCTGAAAAACCTTCGGTAAGCAATTCTCCGAACCAGCAGGTAAGTCCAGGCTGTCCCTGTGTTTCGCGAAATACATTTTTGACCACTTCAGGTTCGATCTTTTGATCGCTTTCTTTTTCGCACCACGCAAACATTTTTTTCACTTCTTCAAACGTCAGGTTAGAAATGTGCAGGCTGCGCTGTACATTGAAAGGAGATCCGGTAACGTCTTCGATTCCGAGAACACTTCTGACACCTATCAGGGCAAGACTGTGAAGCAGGCAGGCTTTTTTTTCGGATGGTTTTTCAGATTCGTTCTGCCTGTCAAGATACATATCCCTGAACTCATTTGCAAATTTATTGATAAAATCTTCTCCGAGTGCATCAAATTCATCAAGAATCAAGATTACGGGTTTTTTAAAATATTTTTTTACGAATAAGTCTGACAGGTTTTGCCATGAATTGACAGCAGGGAGATCTTTTTTAAACCATTTATTCAATTTTTTGACAAATAAATCAAGAATATCGGCATCTGTCGTTATTGTTTTTCCGGACTGCATACTGACAATGCCGACATCGAATTCACCGCTATCCTTGATTTTTTGCATTACCTGCTGCATTATCCAGGTTTTGCCGGTCTGTCTTGGTGCCCAGACGGTTATATAATGGCCTCCTTCTTCAAAATTCTGTCCGGTGAGTCGTTCGTAAGCGTATTGAATCAAGCGTTTTCTGGGCGCGTAATAATTCAGTTTTGTGTTTATCGGCCCATATGATGAAAAATTTCGCATGAAAAACTCCCCTTTTATTCCTGATCCTATTTTGCTGCTTTCACCGGCTTACGGCAATTCGTTGGCATATGCACTCACCAGTTCGGCGGAGTTTGAATTCCAAACTCATCCATCAGAAGTGTCAATGGTTTTTTCCGGATATCAGCGAGTTTCAAAAGATATTCAACACGTTTTGCATCTCACATTTCAATTCGGTCGGTCAACTTCAATAACTCATCATACTCTTCCGTTGATAAACTCAATTCTCTCCGTTTTGCAATAAGTTCGTCGTATCTGGCCTGAAGTCTTTGCGGAACGCCCTGATTGATTTTCAGTAATAATTCTGACTCGGCAACATTTGCAAAATCGCTGTACAGATTTACCATAAAAAGCCCCCGACCTTGACCTCCGCAAGATCGTGCATCTGTTTGCCGGTTTCAAGAGTTACAGCTTTTTGAATCAGCTGTTCTTTTTTTGTACCCCAGTTTTTATAAATTGTCACAAAAACCCTGGTTCTTGTGGACGCTCGGTTTTGATCTTTTGAAAAATATTTTACGCTGACCTTATATTTACCGGATTTCGCTTTTCTGCTCATATACATTTCAGGGCCGAATCCCTGTGTCACATCCTTTGTGATCGTCCCCTGGTTTTTGGTATTTCGGTTTTTGTAGTAGCAGACTTCACCGCTTGGTTCCTTTACATGAAGATCCACATCAGTTCCATCGGTATTCCAGGTGATAATTACCACAAGGTCTGTCCTGTCCATTGAATATGTTTTTTGAAGATCAGCCAGGCGGCTTGATGTGTAATCGGGAATAGCAGTTTTGAGTATTTTATTGTCGATCTGTTTTAAAAACCTCATATAATCCCAGGCCATGATTTTTGAAAACTCACCGAACCGTGAATTCCAACGGCCTGAAAGTCCGATTTCATAAAACACCAGGGCCAGATCTACTTTGTTCATCCGTGCGAGACAATTTGCCATTGAAAAATAGATCTGGGGTTCATATGGTTTTGCAGCAGCGACCTTATCGAATAGGTGATACGCCTGTGGCCCAAGTCCCATTTCCATTGCCGAAAACCCGACATCCCCGGCAACCACAGTATTTCCAGGTTTGCTTTCAACCAGAGAACTTAAGACTTTCAATCCATCTTCCGGGCCGTATTTTTTATTGCGGCGTTTTGTTTCCAGCATGAAGACTTCGTATTCCGGCTTTTGTTTTTCCAGTTGTTCACGGACAAGACCCGGCAATTGATCCTTCGTTCTCATTTTGCATCTAAGCTTTGGTATGACTACGTCGAATGCTCTGTTCGGCAGAACTTTGAGTACAATTTGAAAAGCAGCCGACATATCGAAGGTGAAACCAGGTGTATTTTTCATTTTTTCCAGTCGATTCATAAATCTTGTTTTAGCGTCTGCAAGGGCTTCGATGCTCTGCTTGAAGAATTTAACGATAATTTCAGTCACTTTTGTACTCTTGATAACGAAGGCATCCTGTTCTGGTTTGATATTGAAACGCTGATAATCGGCCTCGCTTTCGAGCATGAGCAGAGAACATGTCTGGCCTGTTATCCGAAAATGACGGGCATAGGCTTCTGATTCCAGCCGGGTCAAATCTTTGAAAGTTTCAAGCTGGCCTACTGCTATCTGGCCGTAAACGCGGGGGGCAAGATCGGAGAGAACCGGCTTTGGAAGAGGAATTTGCATTACATGTCTTTTAATTCCCTGGCTGAGATTTAAATTCACACTTTTACGCGAGCCGGGTTTTCCACGGCCTGCCAGCACCAGGGTTTGTCCGGGGAAAAGTACTTTGGGCCTTCCTGCAAGCAGCAGGTCTTCTGTTCCTTCAAGGGTCAGGCTGTCTATTTTCCAGGGCCGTGATCTGTGGGCAACCGAGGCTTTTTGAATAGCTGATTCCGATACCACTGAAAAAAGAGCGCCTCCTGATTCCCGTGTGAGATGATTCAACATTTTTGTATCAGTACCGGAAAATCCAGTTTTATAGGCAAACAATGCTCCTGGGGAAGCTGAATTAAGAATTTTTGTCATAACATGAAGGTCTGATTCTCCCCATGTGGAAGCGCCGTCTCCTAACAAAAACAGATCCGGGGCATTTTTGTATTTTGTATTCTGCTGCCATTCAGAAGAGGTTGCTTCTCTCAGGGCAGAAGCCATATCTGTTGCGCCTTCCAATGCGAGAGTTCGGGCAAAAGCAAGCAGTCCAGCTCTGTTTTCAGAGGTGTTGGCCAGATATTCTTCTTTGTACCAGAAAGATTCTATATTGAAAAACAGCACGGCAAAACGTTTCAATTGATCTTCGTTGTTTGCAAGCAGGGACTCCAGCATGGAAAGCCAGATATTGAAACTGTCTGGATTGGAACTCAAAGAGATATCCACCATGAATACAGCAAAGGGAGAACCCTTTGAATTTGAACCAGACAGACTTGAACCAGTTGAATTTGAACCAGTTGAAGTTGAATCAGGAAGGTCGGGAGTAAATCTTGCGGCAAAATAATCTCCTGTCTCCTTGTCCTTACCCTGCATCATAACCGTTTTCGCGTTTTCAAGTCTTACGAGAAGGGAGCGTTCAAGGGGAATTTCATAACGAAAGTGAACCTGACCGCGTCTGCTGGTTCCTTCAATGTTCGGGAAAACTTTAATATCCACTCCTGACATTTTTGCAACATGAATATCGACCACTGTATTCGCTGAATTCCGGGGAAGTCCCAGCCGGTATTCGAGATTTGAGCCGACTTTGACAAGATCAGTATCATAACCCACCACTATCCGATGCAGGCGTTTCGGATTGAGTGGATATACGCTGGTGTTGAACACACCTGCGCCTGCCCATTCCATGAGAGCCGGATCTACCCGTTTTCTGACCGTCTCCCTGAAGGCATGGGCAGCCTTGACCTTTGTTACCATTTTTGCTTCCTTTGGAGATTGCCATGATCGGGATCTATCTTTCATGATCTGTGCCGGGGCCCAGCCGCCTGATTTCGACTTTGCCGCATCGTAAAAAGGAATTTTTTGATCCATTTGAATCACTGATTCTCCGAAGGCCAGAAAGTACGGAGTTGCGCCGTCTGGAAGTCGAAGCTGGAATCTTCCTTCATACATACGATCCCGGTCATTTAAAAAATACATATCTATCAAGACTCTGGCTCTGAAACCTTCGACTCGTACATTTATCTGAGTCCCTTTGAGGGGCAGTTCTTCTCTATCTCCGATCATGAGACGGGCAGTGTTGGATGATATATGAGATCGTTTCCAGGTTGAGGCGGTCTTCTTTCCGGCTTTTTTCTTTTTTTCCGCTGCTGCAGGTTGCGGTTCAGATTCTTCTGCAACCATGTCTTCCATCGGAACGCCTTGGGAAGAGGTTGTTGTACCGCCCTCATCGTAGTCTCTGGAAGATGCAGAATCAGTTCTCATTCCTTTCTGGGAACATGCTGTCAAAAAAAATAATGGAACAGCGATAAACATAGAACAAACGAATAAAACAATGATGAATTTAAGATCTCGATTCATGGTGTTTCTCCTTTTTGATTTAAACGATGAGACAGTCCTAAAATTGAAAATTACAATATTCTCATCAGATCCAATTATTGTAGTTTATCATTTTCGAATTTCCATTATTTTCGATTTCCCGCTATTTTCGACCAGATTCGATAAAAAGCCAGCCCAAGAGGTAAAAAATGCTGGCAAGGGTGCAAGCACGAATTCTGTCAGAATTTTTCTATAGGTATCAAGTCCAGAAGCCGATTCCCATATAATGGTTTTTCCTGGAATTTTCATTTTGACCTGATGATGACCAAATATCAGGGGTTTGTATACATCAATGCCCTGTTTTATGCTTCTGGCTGCCCCTGACTCGATTTTTTCATGAATATCTGAAATTTTTTCATCTGAGATATGCCGTTTGGGAATTTCATGGAACAAAAGCCAGGGCATGGTTTTTATGACTCGGGTTGCATATTTTCCCCAGCATCTTTTTCCATGATGAATGCGTTATTCACTTCTCGCTGCTTTTGGATGCCTTATCTATATCTATAATTTTGGTGCGTTCGACATAATCGATGGTCTCATATCTGGTGATCCGCATCAATTTTTTCGTTATCGCTCCCATCTTGTCTATCTGCTCCTTTATTATTTTCGCATATTCATACCTGGAACTTTCTTCGGGCATTTCCATCATCAGCAACTGAGAAAAACCCAGGATTGACTGCATGGGCTGGTTGAGTTCATGGCAGACAGCGCCTGCCATTTCCAGCACACCCTTCAATTTCTCTTCCTGAAGCAGCTTTCTTGTCAGTTCCTGATGCGTAAGGGCAGAATTGATTCTTGCCATGAGTTCGATGCGATTTACAGGCTTTCTCACATAATCAACGCAACCCGCGTCAAATGCCTTCTGTAATGTTTCATCATCTGTGTTAGCAGTAACAAAAACCACTGGGATATCCCGTGTTTCTTCGTTTTCCCGCAGCCTCCTGCATACTTCATACCCGTCCATTTCCGGCATGACTATGTCGAGCAGGATCAGGTCCGGGACAGCATTTATCTCCATCCGGCTCTTGACAATATCAAGAGCTTCCAGACCATTGGTGGCAACACTGATCTCGTATACTTCCATCAGAATTTCCACCAGCACCCTGAGATTTGCAGGTGCGTCATCAACAATCAGCAGATTTTTTCTTTTTGCTTTATAACCCATCGAATCATTTCTCCTGCGAGAGCAGGTATACTTGCTTTACCATTTTTTTTGGTTCAGCCATTGATACCCGCTTACGCTGATCAAGCCCTTTGAATGGTAAAAATGGTATCAAGCTTGAGTACGCCGAACAATTCGTAAACCGTTGCCGAAACATTTTCGATTCGAATTTTGCCACCAATCAATGCCATATCTTTATAAAAAAGAAGCAGTTTTCCAATTCCCGCACTGCCGATATGAGTAACGCCGGAAAAATCGAAAACCATTTCCTTGATTGAGGAAATATTAATTTCCTTGAAACGGCTTTTCAATTCTTCAGCTCCAACTTCATCTATATTGCCTTTTACTAAAAAGCGAAGCGTACTCTGTTCCTGGTTTACCTGAAGCTCCATCATGGCTATTTTTCCTTTCAAAATTGTTTTTATGTGTTAAAATAGAGTTATTGATTACAAAAGCGAAAACTTATCTGTTTAAGGATATTTAACATTCACTTGCAGTCATATTTATTTTCAGCCTGCATTTTTTCCTTGCCCGAAATCTACAAGGCAATCCTTATTCCATGTGGCTGCTGATAAAAGGGACATAACAAGCCTCATGCTTTTTTGAAAATAGATGATTTCACATACAAAGAACAAGTAAAAAATGCAGCACATGTTGAATTTGACATGCAAGATGCTCGTTTATTCCACCTTAAACTTAATTTTCGCGGCCTGCCTGCCAGTAAAGGCGGTTGGGCATTCCCCATAAACGTACCATTTTTTCGATTTTTCTTATACGCTTTTCCTCCCCGGAATTCATGTTTTTCCTTAAAAAAATCATAAGATGGCGGCCATTATCCTTCCATTTGGCAAAGGTACTGTAATGACGAATTATAAAAACTCCTTTTCCCGAAGGTTTTGCAATATTTTCATGTACGGTGGGATCAGGCTGATTCTCATAATCGAACCCTTCGCCTTCATCAATCACTTCCATATAAAAATCATTGCCCATGCGCCATCGAACGGTAATCGATTTTTCAGGATCTTTTTTATTCCCATGTTTCCATGCATTCAATACCGCTTCTTCCAATACCAGAGGCAGCCTCTGTCTGGACATGTCGAACCCTTGAGTACTCCACTCTTTTTCGATCTGCTTACAAAGATTGTTTACAAGTTTTGATATATCCTTGTCATTCCAGGGATACCAGATATGTTGTGAATATTGTTCAAGAGGTTCTATTTCCAGGCATACCAGAGTAATATCATCACTTGAAGTGTTGACAGCTCTGTTACAGGCATCTTCAGGACTCACCCGTTCCATGCTTATCCGGGCTATTTCACTCAGCAGACTCTGCATGATCTCCGATACAGAAAGATCGTATCCGCCTTCATGTCTGTCGATAATATCAAGTACGATTTGAGCCAGTCCATCAATGGTGATCATATCTTTTTTGTTTTTAATCGGCATTTCGGTAAGGCCGTCAGTATAAAAAATCAGTTTATCTCCGGGAATCAACTGGAAAGATCCAGCAGCAAATTCTATCCCTTCTTGAATGGCTATGGGAACGTTTTCGCCAGCCTGCCCCGTTTCAGGCAGAGGTATGACAGATTTTGAACGGATCAGAAGAAAAGGAGGATGCCCGGCAGAGACATATCGAAGCATGAGTGTTTCATGGTCAATTTCCGCATTGATGGAAGTAAAAAAGTCTTCCCGGTTGAGCATGTCCGAACGGCATATTTCATCATTGAGCATGGAAACCGCAGATTCGATGGGAAGAGATCCGAATTTGTCGAGTAATGCCCGGTGAATCATATCCGTCATGATACTTCTCAATACACAACCAACTTCATGTCCAGACTGATCTTTGAGGCTGATCACGGTTTTTCCGTCTTTATGATCGCTGTCTGGTTCCACGCATCTGATGAAATAATGGTCTCCCCCTTCCGCGTGGCAGGGAATCAGGATAGCATCGACAAATATCATCAGACCCGACGAAAGTTCGATATAGCGTGGAGATAATCCATTGATCAGGTTCAAAAGTTTTTTGGACATGTCAATGCTGATTTCCTGTTTTTTCAACTGCTGTTTTAAAAGATTGTTGGTCTTAGACAGCCTGTCCTGGTGGAGTTTCAAATCCAGATGTGTAGTTACGCGGGCCTTTACAATAGCAGGTGAAAAAGGCTTTGTGATATAATCTACAGCGCCCAGTTCAAAGCCTTTGGTCTGCTCCTTCTCTTCACTTCTGGCTGTGATGAATATAACTGGTATATGTTCTGTCAAAGGATCGGACTTGAGCCGCCTGCACACTTCGTACCCGTCCATTTCAGGCATCATGATATCCAGAAGAATCAAATCCGGCCTGTTTTCAGATCCCACGATATCAAGAGCTTCCAGACCGCTGGTTGTGACCATGATCTCATAGTCGTCCATGAGGGTTGCCCCAAGTATTTTTATATTTACAGGGGAGTCATCTACGATCAATATGTTTTGCTTCTGCAATCGGCTCTCCATAATTTAAAAAGATGGCAGGTCGTCTTCGTTAAAATTTTCATGTTCGAAGTCAATGTACCTGTTTTCATTCTGTCCTTGTGACAGCAAATTCTTTTTTTTATCTTTAGGATAAAATTTCGATTCTGAAGATATGAGATTCTGCCTCTGCTGTTTTAATTCCATTGATTCCGGCTGCCAGGAAATTTTGGATTGTCCCTGCTTTTTTAGAATCTCAGATGAGCTTCGATCCCCGTGAATCACCGCCAGCAGTTCTTCCACCAGACATTTCATTTTAACAGCCTGAGAGGCCATGTCTCCAGATGATGCAGCTGTCTGTTCCGAACTTGCAGCAACATGCTGGGTGACATTGTCGATTTCTCCAGCGGCCAGATTGATCTGTTCGATACCTCTTACCTGTTCTCTGCTGGCCAGGGTTATCGCTGCTGTTTTTTCCCCCATTATCGTGGCAGATTCTATTATGCCTTCAAAATCAGTGTTTATATCCTTAATGGATGCGGCGGCCATACTTACCCTGCTTATGGTTTCATCCAGCAGTTCCTGTGTGGTGCTGGCAGCCTCTGTAGTTCTGAGAGCAAGACTTCTGACTTCATCGGCCACAACAGAAAATCCAGCCCCGGCTTCTCCTGCCCGAGCGGCCTCTATAGCTGCATTGAGAGCCAGCAGGTTGGTTTGAAAAGCTATTTCATCAATGGTTTTTATAATCTGGCCCATTTTGCCGCTGTCAGCTTCTATCCTGCTCATTCCTGTTGTCAATTCGATCAACGCTTTCAGAGACTGCCCCGACTTGGCAATATTTTCATTCATCAGGACTTCTGTTCCCTGAGTAAGATCCGAAGTGTTCCGACACATGGCGTTCATCTCTTCTAATGAAGCAGATGTCTCTTCCACCTGGACTGCCTGGGTAGAAGCTCCTTCGGAAAGTTTATGACTGGCAGTGGCCACTTCATCTGCTGACACAGCCACCTGCTCTGAAACCTGGTTTAAACCTCGAACGATCTGGCTCAAAGGTTTTACAAGAAAAAAACGAATACTGGTCATCACTGAAATGAGAATGGCCAGGATAAGTACCAATGAAGTGATGCCGATGGTCAGGACATAATAATCGAGTTCTTCTTTCATAAATTTACCTGAAAGATAAAGTTCCAGATATCCAAGATGAGCTTCCCCTTCTTTTATATCCATTGTCTTGAAAATCTTGATTCCTTCTTTTTTATGATCGAACTTCATATTATTGTTTTTTTTGCCAAAATCGACTGGTTCCCAATCTTGATTCCTTTTTTGGGCAACCAGGATTGATCCGTCTTTTTTATTTCTGAGTACCACTGCATAAATCCGCTTTTCCATCATTTCATGCAGTATAATGGTTTCTGCTTCCTCTGGGTCCACATCCCATAGAGGAGATTTCAGATTTTTTGACAACCGGCTGAGGGTGATATCCGTAAGCCCTTCGAGTATCTGAATTTTTTGTGCTTTTGTTTCCCTGTAATAGAAAACGGAGAAACAGCTCATAATGATTACCGTTGTGATAACCAGAATTACGGTTATCCTGTTTTGTATTTTACTTTTCCATCGTCTGATACCAAATATTCCTCTTTCCATTACCTTTTCTCCTGTATATGTTTTCTATCGGTCGGAACCGGGGAGGAAGTTTTTATCATCCCTCGACAATTTTTCTTAATCTGCTTACAAAAGATTGCACCTGCACCGCCTGAGCTGTCAATTCTTGAGCAGAGGCAGATGTCTGCTGTGCAATAGCTGCCATATCCTGTGTTGTTTTGTCAATTTCACTGGCTGCAGTATTGATCTGTGCAATTCCTCTGGACTGCTCTCTGCTGGCCCGTGTAATGGAATTCGTTTTCTCTCCCATAGATGTAGCAGATTCTATAATATCCTCAAAATCATTGTTTATACTCTTGATCGAAGAAACAGCGAATCCGACCCTATGAATGGTTTCATCCAGCAGAGATTGGGTAGTTCCGGCTGCTTCACCGGTCTTCATGGCCAGATTTCTGACTTCATCTGCTACAATCGAAAAACCGGCCCCGGCTTCTCCTGCTCTTGCAGCTTCAATGGCTGCGTTTAATGCCAGAAGATTGGTTTGAAATGCAATAGAGTCTATAATATTGATAATCTCTCCCATTTTGCCGCTGTCAGATTCTATCTGTTCCATTCCTACGGTCAATTCGATCAGAGATTTCAGGGAATGGCCGGACTTGGATATATTTTCATGCATCAGCATCTCGGTTCCTCCGGTCAGTTTGGAAGTTTCCTTGCTCATGGCACTCATCTGTTCGAGAGATGCAGAAGCTTCTTCTATGGCTGCTGCCTGCTGGCTCGCATTCTGGGCAAGTATCTGGCTGGCTCCTGCGACTTCGCCTGACGCAGCAAACATGCTTTTTGCAGACTCATCCAATTTTTTCATGACTATATAAACAGGTCTGGCTATGGAAGCGGCCATGCGCCAGGAAAATATGATGGAAAACAAAAAAACTGAAGTCATAAGTCCGATCAACAGATGCTTGATAACTGCCATTTCCTTTTCTATGTCATCCACATAAACACCTGACCCCAGTATCCATCCCCATGCAGGATAAGACTTGACATAGGCAACTTTTTTTACCGGTTTTTTCTCACCAGGTCTGGACCAGTAGTAAGTAAAAAATCCATAACCTTTTTTTTCTGCGATCCGAATAAAATTTTCTATAATTTTCGTTCCATATACATCTTTGAGATCTATTACCACATTTCCTTCCAGCCCGGCAGCAGAAATCGGATGCATCAGCATAAACCCATTGAAATCATTGATCCAGTAATATTCACTTGCATCATATCGGATATTACGTATGATTTCCTTTACTCTGTGCTGTGCCTCTTTTTCTGTGATGTTTCCCTTTTCAGCCTCTTTTGCATGCCACGTTATAACATCAAAAACAGATTCAACAAGATTTCTGGTCCTGTCATTTCTCGCATCGAACATCATCTGTCTGATCTCTGGATATACAAAACTGATTATGCAGGCTGTCATTAGAACAATCGAAATTCCTATAAAATTGATTCGTGTGGAAATTCGAAATTTTCCAAAGATGATATCAAGTAAATTCTTCATAGCAGATTAAAAACCTTCTAATAATGGCATGCATGCCACACCTACTGAACCCGGTCCACAATGAGTTCCAAGGGTGGGACCGACCTGAGAAATTATCAAGTCATGGCAGTCAAAATTCTTTTTTATCAACTCTGCCATCATCTCTGCTCGATCCGGTGCATCAGCATGCATCACGCCTGCTCTGACAGGTGCTGTGGGATCATCAAGACTCCATTGAAGCCAGTCAATCAGTTTTTCAGATGTACTTTCCCATCCCATGCCCTTATCCAGAATTTTCATTTTACCTTCGTGTATACCCATAATTGGACGGGAATTGAGCAATTTACCAACAAATGCACCCGTTTTTCCGATTCTCCCTCCCCGATGGAGATATTCGAGGGTATCCGCAATGAAGAAAACCCGAATTTTCGGGATACAGGCATTAGCAAATTCCACAAGAGCATCCATGTCAAGCCCCTCACGAATTTTTTCCGCAAGACTGACAATTAAAATCCCCATGCCGAGTGAAACCTGGCGTGAATCGATGATTTGAATCCTGAGAGGATATTTTTCTCCCAGATTCGATTTCCTGTTGATCTGGTATGTTCCATAGTGATTGTCTCTGGCAGCAATAGCGTTTTCAACAGTACTGCTCAAATCCCCGGATAAAAAAAGAGCTATAATATCGTTTTGCCCGGCCTGCCTTGCAAACAGGTCATGAAAACTCTCTACGGACGGAGGGATGGTGGATGGAAATATTTTTGATGATTTCAATGTCTTATAAAAATCAGATGGTGACATATCTACACCGTCGATCCAGATATTATCCTCGAAGTTAACAGAAATGGGGATAGTAAAAATATTCAGATCACGGATAAGTTCCTCTGTAAGATCGCTGGTGCTGTCCGTAATAAGACAGATATCAGCACAGCCTTTTTTCGCAGGTCTGAGTACACCTGCTTTTATCAGCCATCCAAGATTCTTGTATATCTGATAATCGCTCATTTTACCGGCATCAAGGATATCTGTAACTGTTTGATACTGTCTTGTAAGAGAAATGACATGGGAAAGCCCTTTATGAGCGGTTATATCAGGCCGATTACCAAGTGCTGACTCCAGCACATCCAACTGCTGTTCAAATTCTTCAGGCAGGATACCGTCAATAATTTCGCAGGATCTGTTGCCTTCCTGAAGCAACTGCTTGAGATTTCCGGAAATAGTCTGCTTGATGGTTTCCGACCGGGAATGAAATTCCGGGATGCCGGCATGATGTCCAAAAATCCTGAAAAGCGCCTTTTTCCCTTCCGCTTTTCCGTAAACGACATGGACGATTGAGCCGTTTTGAAAATAGACGGCAGCTTTTTTCGGTAAATCCCTGATTTCCAGTATACCTGTTGCTTTTCTCTGAGTAAAACTGGCCAGAACTTTGATCAGGCCCTCAGGGATCAGGGGAGTGTCGAGCAATATCCTCTCTGCTTCATCTACGGGATTTTCATTCTTTTTGATGCTTTCAAGCCCCCTGTAAAAAATATCCCAGTTTTCAGCTGTTATCTGAGGCAGCATATTTATTTCTTTTTTGAAAAAAGAAAAATCACCTTCGGATTTGGTCATAATTTCAAAAAAAGCATCTTCTCCAGTAAGTTGCGCTGTTTTGTTGTCTGCCGGATCTCCAGTCTGGGAATTGGTCAATCTGCCATCTTTGAAAAAAAGACGGGAGTGATATTTTTCACCGGGGTTTTTGATAACAAGTTCGCCGCTTTTATGACCGATCTCCATAATTTTGAATAAATCACTCATCCCGATTTGTTCCAGCCTGCCGGAAAAATCGGTTTTATCTTTAAAAGTCAGTGCATTTTCCACATCGGCTATCACATTTTCCATCAACAAAAGAAGATCCTCAACTTTAAATGGCTTTTCGATATGATCATCCATGCCTGCACAAAGAGAGAATACCTGCTTTGAAATTTCATCGCTCTGGGCAGTAAAAATAAAAGGAATGTCTGAGGTTTCTATATTTTTTCGCAATAATTCATGAAGATTAAGTCCATTTACCACATCACAGATCATCAATCGAACTTTCCTCTGATCTGCAATATCCTGTTTTAATATGTCCAACGCTTTCTCAGCGTTATCGAAAAAACTGGCATCATATCCAGCGTCTGACAAACGGACTTCGAGCAGATTTCCCATGATCTGATCATTCTCTACGATAAATACTCTGAGTGTCATCTTTCCTCCTGAAAATTTAGGGAAAACTGAATTTTTTTTTAAAAATGCCCTCACTTCAACGGAGCCGTAAACACCAGTTGATACGGCAGCCATTTTCATAAAGTGACAACCTTTTGAATATTTGGCAATTAATCGTTAAAAACAATAGGAAAAATACAAGAGCTTGTCAATCAATATACTGCTATGATATATTTATTGTCAGCTTTTTTTTGACATATGAAAAAAACTGATTTATAATATAAAGCTTATAGTGACTGAAAGTACAACAGGCAGCCGGAGCCGTTTTTCGTCATCGGCTTTTAAAATATGGCAGCAGGAGACAGACCACATTATCTACATATGAGATTAGAACAGATCCTTACAAACCGGGGTGTTCCTCGTTTTTTTTTGTGATCCATTGTGATCATGGATATTGGACTGCTGTCACATAATGATCGTGATTATACGTATCATGATCGACAATAAAATAAACCAGCTAACATCTAAGGAGGCATCATCATGAACGACTATTTAAAAAAAAATCGTAATGGAAACGATAAACGGTATCATGACGGAAACCGAAAAGTTTATAACAACCCAATGAACAACCCCCAATACAACAATAATTCCAATTCTCAATACCATTCACCTTTTTTCAAAAATAATGACAACAGGCAGACGAGAGACAAAAGAAAAGGGCCGAGAAAATCGAATGAGATGGAACAGATGACCTCCCTGTTGACAGAAACCATACCCGCTATGAAAAAACTTCTGGAAGAAATAGCATCAGGCCAGAAAAAACTGGGTGAAATAGGGGAAAGAAGAGCTTTTGCCGAAGAAAAAAATGCCACAGCAATGGAAAATATTGCTATATCTATAAAAATGATGGTCGAAAATAACATTGCCCTGATACCAGATCAAAACAATCAAAACTTCGAAGTTGAGCCTGAAGCAGAGCCTGAAACCGAGCTTGAAGCTGAAGCCGAAGTTTATACCGAGTATGAAGATGAAGGTGAGTATGAAGGCGAAGGTGAGTATGAAGGTGAAGTTGAGGATGAAGTTTATATTGAGCCTGAACCTGAACCGGCCCCGCCCCGACCCAAAAGAAAAGCAAGGGTATCAAGCCCGACCAGAGCCAAGGTAATCAAAATCATCAGCAATATGCGTGCAAAAGGTTCGACTTACGGCCAGATAGCAGATCATCTGGAAGGCAAAAATATCTCCACTTTCTCAGGAAAAGGCAGATGGCATGCACAGACCATCCATCGACTCTGTCAGACCGAAAACCTCGAAGCATAAGAAACTCCGTAACCCTATGGATTTTATGGATTCAATGTCATTATCAGATCAACAACAGGCAGCTGTCGATTTTACAGGTTCGCCGACACTTCTGGTAGCAGGTGCTGGTTCAGGCAAAACTCGAACTCTAACCGCCAAGATAGCTCATCTCATATCTTCGGGCCATGACCCAGAAAGAATTTTAGCTATAACCTTTACCAACAAGGCTGCCGAGGAGATGAAAAATCGCCTTGTCGCTCTCACAGGTCTGCCTCTTTCCAGATTTCCCTGGGTTCGAACCTGTCATTCAGCATGCTTTAAAATTTTAATGAAGCACTGCCAGCGACTTGGATATGAATCACCTTTACAGGTTTATGGAATTTATCAGCAGCAAAAACTGGTCAAAGATGTTTTGATCAGCCTGAATTATGACAAGAAATATTCCGAAAGTGTAAGAGCAGCTATTTCAAATGCGAAAAATACAGGAAACCCCTTAAAGCATTTCGAAATCCGTCCCAGGGTATCGTCAATTAAAATTGCGGATGCTTTTAACTTGTATGAAAACGAGTTGAAAAATAGAAATGCTGTCGATTTTGACAATATCCTTTTAAAAGCGCGTGATCTCATTCGTGATTACGACGATATTCGAACTGAATACCAGAATAAGTTTGAGTATATTCTATGTGACGAATATCAGGACACTAACGATCTGAACGAGGAAATCACCCGCCTGCTCTTAAAAGACGGTAATCTTTTCGTGGTCGGCGATGACTGGCAGTCTATTTATTCCTTTCGGATGAGCAATGTGAACAATTTTATTTCTTTTCCGAAACTTTATGACAATGCCCGTGTATTCCGGCTGGAACAGAATTATCGCTGTGCGGACGAAATAGTCCGGATCGCCAATCATCTGATCGAAAACAATGCCAGCAAAATAGACAAACATTGTTTTTCCGAAATAACAGGTGGCGAGGTCAAAATTCACCATTTTTTCGATGATCAGGAAGAAGCCGACTGGATAGTGGGAAAAATCGCTCAACTGGCACGTAAGAAAATTCCTTTAAACCGGATTGCAGTCCTCTATCGCACCCGGTTTTGCTCCCTGTCCTTCGAAAAATCGTTTCGCTATGCGGATATCCCTTACCAGATGATGGGAGGGAAGGGGTTTTTCGAACGTCTGGAAATCATCGACTTGAACAGTTATCTTGCTGCATCTGTCTTTGATAGAGACGACTCTTCTTTCGAGCGGGTAATAAATACACCCAAACGCGGAATAGGCCCTGCAATGATCAGGAAAATTAATTCGATGCGATTTGGCGACATGGGACTTAAAGGCGCAGCTCAAAAAGCTGTGACAGAAAAAATCCTGACACCGAAGGTATATTCCGCTCTTGGCAGCCTTCTTACACTCCTTGATGATATTCGCGACATGAAACCGGATATGGCTGTTAGAGAAGTCGTCGAACGAAGCGGTTACATGGAGTATCTGAAAAAACTCGTCAAAGGAAAATCAACAGATTTGATCGCCAGAAAGGAAAATATCGAGCAGCTAATCCATGCTGCTTCCCGTTACGACACTATAGAATCCTATCTTGTAGATGCGGCTCTGGTCAGAGAAGACCGGGAAGATGATGACGAAGATGCACAAAACAAAGTAGTGCTGTCAACCATACATGCTGCAAAAGGACTCGAATATGAAGCGGTGTTCGTAGCTGGATGCGAAGAAAACCTTTTTCCCCACTGGCGTTCAACTCAATCTCCGGCGGATCTGGAAGAAGAACGCAGGCTGATGTATGTTTCCATCACCAGAAGCGAAAAATATCTTTACCTGTGTTCATCGGATTACAGAAAGGGACAATACAATCTGCGAAGCCGGTTTCTGGATGAAATCGAAGATGCTATGAATTAAAGGAAAAGTGATATGGAATTCGAATCTGTCATCGGTCTTGAGGTGCATACCCAGCTTACGACCGAAACAAAGATATTCTGCAATTGTTCCACTGCCTTTGGTGCGGAACCAAACACTCATACCTGCCCGGTTTGCCTGGGAATGCCCGGTGTGTTGCCCGTGCTGAACAAAAAGGTGGTTGAATACACTATCAAAGCCGCTCTTGCGACCAACTGCGGTATTCAGGAAGAAAGCAGGTTTGCCAGAAAGAATTATTTCTACCCTGACCTGCCCAAAGGATACCAGATTTCCCAGTATGAGCTGCCCATTGCACGGGCTGGCTATATTGACATAGAAGCCAATGGTGAAAAAAAACGGATCGGTATTCATCGCATCCATATGGAAGAAGATGCAGGTAAGCTGATTCATGATCCAAATCGCCCTTTTTCAAAGGTCGATCTTAACAGAACCGGGGTTCCCCTGATGGAAATAGTCAGTGAACCCGATATCAGGTCTTCTGAAGAAGCCGGGGCATATTTAAGAAAAATACGTTCGATTCTTCGCTATATCGGCGTTTCCGACGGCAATATGGAAGAAGGCAGCTTTCGTTGCGATGCCAATGTATCTATCATGCCGAAAGGATCTGAAACCTTCGGAACCCGAGCTGAATTGAAAAATCTCAACTCTTTCAGGCATGTCGAAAAAGCCATTGATTTTGAGATTGAACGGCAGAAGGATGTGATCGCAGACGGTGGAAAAGTGGTTCAGGAAACCCGACTCTGGAATCCGACAAAAAACAAATCCACTTCCATGCGAAGCAAGGAAGAAGCCCACGATTACCGATATTTTCCTGATCCTGATCTCCTGCCTTTGATAGTCGATGAAAAATGGGTCGATTCTGTCCGGGCTACCCTGCCGGAACTTCCAGATGAAAGAAAAGAACGGTTTGAAAAAGAATTTTCGCTTTCTGACTATGATGCTGGCGTTTTGACGGCTGCACGAGAGTTAGCCGATTATTTCGAGGAATGTTTTTCATATCTTGATAACAATCCCAAGCAGGTATGCAACTGGGTTACAGGACCATTGCTGGGCCTTTTGAATGCCGAAGGAAAGAGCATTGAAGAATCGCCTGTTTCCGCAAAAAACTTAGGCGGCCTTCTGAAACTCGTGGACAAAGGGACTATCAGCGGCAAAATTGCAAAAACGGTTTTTGAGAAAATGGCAAAAACCGGCGATGCCCCAGAAGAGATTGTCAAGAAAGAAAAAGGTCTTGTCCAGGTTTCAGACACAGGAGCGATTGAAGAGATCATCGTAAAAATTCTGGATAGGTCCGAAAAAGAGGTGGAACAATACAAGGCAGGTAAAACCAAGGTCATGGGTTTTTTCGTAGGCCAGGTAATGAAGGAAACAAAGGGTGCTGCCAATCCGAAAATCGTTAATGAGATATTGAAGCGCAAGCTTGACGTGTGATTTGATTTTTTGCGTTTGTACACATATCCGATAGAATACAAGTAATCCGGCGGGGGAATTTTCTCCCGCCTTTTTTATGTTCTGGCAGCAAACTTGGTCAGCGTCAAGCAATCGAGTCAGAATCGATCCCCAAAGCTCTCAACTTTGCAGCCAGAGCATCTGCGCGTTGTCGTTCCTGTTCTGCGTTTTGTTTTTCCTGCTCCGCACGTTGCCGCTCCTGATTCGCGCGTTGCCGTTCCTGGTCAGCGCGTTGCCGCTCCTGGTCAGCGCGTTGCCGCTCCTGCTCCGCACGTTGTCGCTCCTGATCCGTACTTTCCTCCCCTGTTTTTATAAAATTCCCTTCTTGATCGCACCATCTCAGCCAACAATCATACCTGTCTTCAAAAACGCCTTTCCATAAAGTTACGCCAATACCGACACGTTGCAGTTGACGATCTATTTTAGGGATATATTGCCCTTTTACAAGCTCATATATACGCAAAGAGTCCTTTTGAATAGCTAACTGCGGGTCGAAAACAATGTAATACCTCACCCCGACACGAGAATATATTTCTAGCTTTTTATCGGTTTCCCCGCCTTTCTTATTGGATACGATCTCGACTGCAACTTCCGGCGGTTTTCCAAATTCCCATAAAAGATATGACCTGTTCTTTTTTTCCCAGATATCTTCGGCAGATATCACATTCAGGCTTAAAAACACATCGGGTACGATTGGTGTCTTATAAAGGCCGTAAAAAATTCCTACATTTGCGGCTGTAAGAAAAGGGTGTCCCGGTTTCCAGGAAGCATTCAGGCTTCTTGTAAGCAAACGCTGTTGTTTTTCCGAAAAGATATTATCCACCGGTTCATCATCCTCCGTAATGATATGGCTGATATCCGGTATCTCGATATCAAGTTGTTCCGGAGATATTTCAGTTATTGACAGTTCACTCATCCTTTTCGTCCTCCTGTTTGAAAAGGTCAATCCATGTAATTAATTCTTTTTTATCATGAGCGCATTTATAATTCAATCTTTTTGTTATCTGCCGTTCAAATCAGATTCCGTTCGTTTATATGAAAGTTTCTTGAGATGCTGTTATTTCAAGATGTTTTGAATGGATTAACCATTTAGCCATTCAAGGCTTGATTCAAAAACCCCTGAACCTTGATTACAAGGATTAAAGGATTACATGATTACAAAATCAGGAAATCCTTTAATCCTTTTAATCAGGGTTCAAAGCTTTCATTGTTCGTTGTGACCATCAGGTCATGGGAGTTTATGGAAAGAACTGATAAATATTGCTTCTATGCATTACTGTCTTCAACACTATTGTATCTTTTTCTATCTTCAGCCCTATCCTGTACGTACCAAATCGTATTTTGTAAAAGCCTTGGTATCCGGTCATTTTTTCAATCTTTCCACTTTCTCCAATCGAAGACATTTCAGGTAAAATTTCAAATACGAATTTTTCCATTTTACTTCTTGGATCCTTTGGGATTTTGTATAGTTGTTTCAAGAATTTTTTGGTATAGGTAATTTTCATCAAATGTCTCCTGAAATGTTTCTATAATATTTTTTCGCATCTTCCAAATTCAGTATTTCATTATCATCATCATTTTCCATCAGTTTATAAAGAGCATAATTTTCAAGTATTTCTTCAATTTTATCAAATGTCTCGATATCAATCTGCACAGCGACTTTATGATCAAGCTCATCAACTACATATTTAGGTTTTATCATCATGGCAACCCTTCCTTATCATTACTGTTTTTCACAACACAGCAAAAAACAAAAAAAGCCGGGAGCGAAAAATCGCTCCCGGCAATATCATCTCAAACTATATAAGACTAAAATTAGAAGCTGAAGGAAATCCTTGAACCGAGTTCGTAAGGATTAGCATCATCATTGCTCTTCATGGTTGTAGCATCACCTGCGAACAGGTAAGCGCCGATCAGTTCCAGCTTCATGTTTTCGACGAGATCGTAAGCTACTTTGAGATCAACTTCGATACCCAGATCTTTTTCACCATTTGCATCGTCTTCTGCCAGTGTTGCATACCACAGATCAAGTGTAACTGCCAGGCCGTCAGCAGCTTTTACAGTTGCACCAATGTTGGCAGCCATTATGTCGCTGATCTGATCTGCACAAGAACCATTGGATACCTGATCATCAAAAGTTCCAAAGCCCATGATTTCAGCCCAGTAGTAGGACTGTCCTTTTGGTACGAAGAATGCTTCAGCATCCTTGCTGTCACCATCCTGGCCTGTGGCATAGAATGCCTGGGTGTGAATATCAGCAGCTTCTACATCAATTGATGCGCCGACTGCGGCCAACCATGCGCTAATATCTGTGGAATTGTCACCTGCGCCAGCCATATCAACTGAACCACCTTCATAAATACCTGTGAACCAAAATTTTCCGCCGTCGAACTTAGCATCAAGATTAAGACCAGCATAGTAGATATCTACATCATCATAGGCAGCAGTTTTGAACCAGCCACTTGCGTTGTCACTGGTTGCCCATATAAAGATAGGCTGAACCGTCAGAGTCTCGCTTGGTGTGAAAACAGGAACTGCTCCGTAGTAGTCGACATCAAGATTGTTGTTGGCGGTTCCACCTTCATACGCCTTGATCCATACCAGAGGAATGGCTACGTTTTCGGCAGGCTTGAGTGTAACCACAGCGCCAGCGAAGTCATCGGCAAAGAGAAATCCACGAGAAATTGTCAGTCCCTGAACACCTACTTTAGCATTGGCCATTCCAACGTTAAAATCAGCATAGGAATTCTTAACTTCAACATTCTTCCCATCTGCACCGATATCGCCGTGTCCTTCGTCTCCCCATGCAGCATCAAACTCAAATTTATTAACGAATTTGAGATCGTCATTAATGATTGCTGTATAATACAGACGGGTCCTTGTATCAACTTTCGTAATATCTTGAGCTTCTGTCTGATCTTCACCGCTGAAATTCTGATTGGTGAAAGCACGAGTTCTCCAGTAACCGCCAAACACGTTCTCAAGGGCTGATGCGGGCAAAGTAAATGCCACGACCAGCAGTGCTGCCAATGCAATTGTAGTAAATCTCTTCATCTTCTTTTTCTCCTTAACTCAAAAATTAATAAAAAAACCTGATAACCTAACTTAACCTGATAACCTAACTTAACCTGACAACCTAACTTAACCTGATAACCTAACTTAATTTTCCTGCAAACCAAAGAGTGAATGATTCTGGTTGATCTTCCTTGTCACCCCCTTTCGGGTTTTGCTCTTCTAAAAAATTCCTCTTTAACAGCTCGTTTTGAGCATGTCAAGCTTTTTTCTCACATTTTTTTCTCTCACAAAATCACATTGCTACCAACATGACGCAATGCGTTATGTCACTATACTGTTCATTACCCCGCCGGATGTCAAGTTTTTTTTTTAACATTTGATCGAATTTCTGACTTTTCAACACATTCCAGCTTTTCAATAATAACTGCAAGATTTCGATCAATCGAGACAAGGCTTGCTGCAACCTCATTTAAACGGTCATCTGCTGGATACTGCCCCATCTGTTTTGATATGGTGACCTGATTCTTGAACGATTCAATCTGCCTTGAGATATCATCAAGCCGGATACCAATGTTCACGATAAAATACAAAAGCAATACAAAAATGAAATATTCCTGCTGCCAGTGAAGGAAAAAATGGCCGAACAGAATGATAGCCAGAAAGACCAGACTCGTGGTAAGATACGGATAATCATTAATTTTTTTCATAACACCATCATCGTTTTAACCGGGACAGAGCCTGGGGATTAACACAGTTCAAGGGAAGCTTGCCGCTCATTGTCCTTCGAATATTTTCCGCTACAGTTGTGGCGATCTTCTCATAGGCAGTATCTGTAACACCTGCAATATGAGGCGTTGCCACTACATTGAAATGATCAAGAATCGGATCGTTCGGATCAGGGGGTTCCTTCCAGAACACATCCAGAGCAACTCCGCCCAGATGCCCTTTGTCAAGAGAATCAATCAGGGCATCTCTTTCAATTATCGGCCCCCTGCACGGATTTATCAAAAAGGCTCCCCTGGGAAGCATGGACAGTTCCTTCTCCCCGATCAGATTCAGAGTGCCATCATTTAATGGTACACATATAAAAAGGTAATCTGACAGCATCAGCAGACGAGACAGCTGTGACATATCTCCAATCCATTTAAGTCCAAAATCTTCCTTGTTCGCGTGATCTGGATGCCTTGTAACACTTATGACATGCATCCCCAGGGCTGTAAGTCGTCTGCATAAAGACTGGCCTACCCCCCCGAAACCGATCAGTCCTGCAGTTCTTCCTTCCATAGTTCTTCCCAGAGGCGCTCCCCAGGGAAAAGCATCTCTGACATATTGCTGGATCTCAGGAAAGCGCCTGCTCAAACTTATTGATGCCATTATGCACCATTCCGCAACAGAATGGGCGCTTTTCGATTCTATGGAGGGAACATTTGCTACAGCTATCCCATGACGGGATGCTGCCTCAATTTCCACATTATCCAGCCCAACTCCCCATTGCTGAATAAGTCTCAGTCGAACAGCTCTTGCAAAAATTGATTCCCCGATGCTGGCCATTGACGGAATAAGCACATCTGCTTCATGAACACATTCCTTCAATTGGTCTACATCAATCATTTCAACAGATACATCTGGAATAAACGCCTTTAAATAATGATGGACGGATTCGAATTGAGTTCCGGCAATCAAAAGTCTTATGGTTTGGTCAGATTGCTGCATTTCAAACCTCTTTCACTTTTAAATCTTCGGCCTTATTCATATTTTCCCAGGCCGGGATTAAAAGTATGAATTATCATTTATCATACGGATAAGGGATATTTACGGTCAATACTCCCTGATTCGCCCGATCATTCGTAATTCCAAGAGATTTCACTGTTCTGACCAGGGGCTGAATCTCATGAAATACATGGGTCATTGATGCGGATGCGCTTTCATCCACGCTTGTACTTCGTGCAAGCTTTTCGATTATTATTTCCTTTAAATCTTTTTTCTTTGGAAAGAGTTTCAACTGTATGTTCTCATCTTCACCGATTCCGGCTTCTTCCCTGGCCAGGCGTATCGCTGTAAGAAATCCTCCCAACTCATCCACCAGGCCAAGAGCTTTTGCATCTTCTCCTGACCAGATCCGGCCCTTTGCAATCTCCAGCACACGAGCCTTTTTAAGCCCTCTTCCCTGGGCAACTTTATCTGTAAAATCTTCATAAATCCGATCCAGCATATCCTGAAATCGAGTCCATTGTTCCTGGTTATAATCTTTTAATCCTGTCCACATATCCGCATTCTGACCTGTATGGACTTCATCCCAGGAAATTCCCAGCTTTTTCCAGAAATCCGTAGTCAACATTTTTCCGCCCAGCACTCCAATGGAACCGGTAATGGTGGCAGGCTGGGCAACAACCTTGTTTGCGGCCATCGCAACAAAATAACCGCCAGAGCCTGCAACATTGCTCATGGTCACGATTACAGGTTTGCCTGCTTCTTTTGCGCGTATGGTCTCTCTCCATATGGAATCAGAAGCCACATATGATCCCCCCGGGCTGTTCACACGAAAAACAATAGCCCTTACATCTTCATCTTCGACCGCTGCCCGAAATGCCTTTGTGACAGTGTCAGAACCCATAACCGTATCACCGCTCAGAGGGCTGTAATTACTTTTGCCTCTGTGAACAGAACCGACACCGTAAATCAGTGCAATGGTTTCTCCTTCTGTAAATGGCCTGCCCGCTCTTTTCAGATAAGAACTCAAGGAGATAAAATCAGCGTTTTGTCCGACAGTCTGTCTGATATCTTCATACGCCATATCCCGGTATCCTAACATATCCACAAGGCTGGCATCCATAGCTTCCTGCCCTAAAAACAGCCCCTTGTTGACCAGTGAACGAATTTTGGTTTCGGGGATATCCCGGTCTTTGCCGATCTGAGTAACCATCTGGCCGAAAAAAGAAGCCAGGATATCTTCAAGTGCTTTTTTATGGGGCGCTGTATATTTTTCTTCCGTAAATGTGTTCATGGCGTTTTTATATTCGTACCGATGATCCATCCTGGGCTTGACTTCAATTTTTTCAAGAGTTCCTTTGAGAAACTGAGTTTCTAAAATCAGACCTGTAAGCCCGACATCGCCGGAGGGCTGAAGACAGATCTTATCGAATGCGCTTGCAAGGTAATAGGCTCCGTTACCAGGGCCGAATTCCCCAAAAGTATCGGAATATGCGATAGCTGTCTTGCCAGATTCACGAAATATTCTGACAGCATCTCTGATTTCCTGAATCTGAGCAAATCCCATTGAAGGACGGCCTATTTTTGCCACAAGCCCTTTGACTCTGTCATCTTCGGCTGCCCGAACGAGTCCTTCCACCACATCCCTGACAGAAGTGACTTCGCCGATCATCATCTGGGCTGCGGCATTTTCCGGCATGTATTCGACCAGTTCCCTGCCAAAATCAATTTCAAGCACGGTTTCAGGCTTTACATCTTCTTTTTTATTGAACAACAATGAGATCGAAATAAGTCCGAAAATCATCATCAATACATTGACCGCTCCGATGAGCATAAGGGTTCTGCCAATAAATTTTTTCAATTATACCTTCCTTTCCGGCTTTTTTATCGACAAATCAATCCAAAGATTTATCGCTGCAAGCTACTTCTTCCAGAGACCAGATTGCATTCATGGTCTCAAAGGGTAGTTTTTCTATAGTAAATCCAGTATGAAACACCTTGTGCTTTTCATCTTTTCTGCACCAGAGGCTTTGCGCTTTGAGGGAAAACATCTGTGATGCCACCTCCACTGCCAGATTGAATATTTTTTCAACAGGAATGGCAGATTCACTTTCGAGCATCAATCCTTCCGTGCTGAAATCAACCAGAATTCCTATTATAGCGTCTGTACTTTCATCAATCACGTTCAGGTAATTGACAAGTCGGCAACGCTTTATTTTACGCTCTTTTCCCATAATCCGATTCCCCTGCCTTTTCGGTATATTCCTGCCAGCTCGTGTTTTTCGGGAAACGGTCATGCTTTAAGAACCTGCAAACCGTCCTGAAAAAAGTATGATAATCTATGATTATCTGTCCTTTTCTTCCTGCTTCACAGAGGCAGTTACCCACAATCTACATGTGACCAGCGCTGCATTCTCCACAGGCTTGAAATCCGGTGGGACTCACCGTACATATTTTTATTTTATGTCGGATCTATAAACAACCTATTATTGAAACAAAATCATGAATGAAGTCAATAAGAATTTAGGGAGAAAGATTATTTTCTTGATTATAGGATATGTACGATTTAGATTAAATAATTTTAGATATTTTGTGAAAGGCTCGTATGAACACCAAAGATCTGCTTTTGACAATCGATAATGGTACCCAGAGTTTAAGAGCATTGATTTTCGACCCTGAAGGAAATCTGCTGGCCAAAGAACGCATTGAGTTTACCCCTTATTTCAGCAAAAATCCCGGATGGGCGGAGCAGGACCCGGATATTTTCTGGAAAGCCCTGTGCCAGGCTTGTCAGAGATTATGGAAAAACCATGATATCGATAAAGAGGCGATTGCCGGAGTTTCAGTAACCACCCAGCGAGGCACGGTTATCAACACGGATAAATCGGGCAGACCGCTTCGACCTGCTATGCTCTGGCTGGACCAGCGAAAAACCTACGGACAGAAATTGCCAGGCAGATTATGGAGCTTTTTGTTTACAATATTGGGAGTCAAAAATACAATAGCCTATTTTCAAGAAGAAGCCGAATCAAACTGGATCAGAACATATCAACCTGAAATCTGGAAAAATACAGATAGATATCTTCTGCTTTCCGGGTGGCTGACTTTCCTGCTCACTGGAGAGTTTAAGGATTCAACCGCATGCCAGGTGGCCTATCTTCCTTTTGATTATAAAAAAATGTGCTGGGCCGGACAAAAAAACTGGAAATGGCAGGCTCTGTCCATAAGCCCGGATATGTTGCCCGAACTGGTTGAACCCGGACAGGTTCTTGGAACCATCACAAAAAAGGCAGCAGAGGAAACCGGCATCCCTGAAGGGCTTCCCCTGATTGCTGCGGCAGCAGACAAAGCATGCGAAGTGATTGGTTCTGGCAGCCTGGAACCGTCTGTCGGCTGTCTGAGCTATGGAACAACAGCTACTATAAACGTTACCCATAAAAAATATACTGAAATTTCCCTGCTTCCGCCTTATCCTTCTGCTATTCCGGATTATCATTCCATTGAGGTTCAGATATTTCGAGGTTACTGGATGGTCAGCTGGTTCAAAGAAGAATTCGGGCTTGAAGAAAGGCAGGAGGCCGAACGCCAGGGGCTGAATCCAGAGGTTCTGTTCGACAGAATGGTGGAAAACATACCCGCAGGCTCTATGGGACTCATGCTTCAGCCTTACTGGACTCCGGGCATCAGGCTGCCAGGCCCTGAAGCCAAGGGCGGTGTTATCGGTTTTGGAGATGTTCACACACGAGCGCATCTTTATCGCTCGATCCTTGAAGGACTTGCTTATGCTCTCAGAGAAGGCAAGGAAAGAATTGAGAAAAAAACCCGGATTCCGATCACGAGTCTCCGGGTTTCAGGAGGTGGATCACAGAGTGAAAATGCTATGCAGGTTACAGCAGATGTCTTCGGGCTTCCCACTGCCCGCCCCCATCTTTATGAGACTTCCGGCCTTGGAGCCGCCATTGACGCTGCATGTGGAACAGGGATTCATAAAGATTTTACGTCAGCCGTAAAAGCCATGACCCATATCGGAGATGTGTTCGAACCCGACCAGAAAACTCATGAACTATATGATTCCCTGTACCGTGATGTATATAAAAAGATGTATAAACAGCTCAAACCCCTTTATAAACGAATCAGGGAAATCACAGGATATCCTAAATGATTATATGAGCTTCACGTCTCTTACCGCGCGTTCGATCTGCTGGATACGATCTTTTAAATCTCCGGTATAACCTATGGACATTCTGACAAGGCCCGGAGACAACCCCATGCTTGTCTGTTCCTCTAATGTGAGTTCTGAAGATGTGGTAGAGCCTGAACAGGATATGAGAGAATCGAAATAGCCCAGAGACACAGCAATGAAGCCGAATCGCTCCCTGTTCTGGAGAATTGACATGAATTCATCAGCTTTTTCCTGTGTTATACAGTCTATGGTCATCAACCCGCCGTATCCGTAGCCTTCATTTATCATGCCAGAAAGCCGTTCATGATGAGGATGGGATTCAAGCCCGGGATAGGAGACAGGCACTCCTATTTTTTCCAGATGCCGGGCAATCGCTATAGTCCGGCGGGAATGCTCTTTCATTCTGATGCTCAAATGGGGCAGACGCTGGATAATATCGAATGCAACTCTGGGGTCCATAGTAGGGCCGAGCAGCATGGCCCGACCGGTATGAAGATCCATGAGTCTGTATATAAACTCCCTGTCTGTACAGATTGCGCCTGCAATCACATCGCTGGAACCATTAATAAACTTTGTCATGGAATGAATCACCACGTCAGCTCCCAGCCTGATGGGGGAAATCATCATGGGGGAAAATGTGTTATCCACAACAAGGCTCAGATCGTTGTCTCTCGCTATTTGTGACAGGGCCGGAATGTCACTCACTTTCAAAGTGGGATTGCCGATGGCTTCGGTATAAAGAACTCGAGTATTCGGTCTGATGGCGTTTTCAAAAGCTTTTGTATCCGAAGGATCAACGAAAGTGGTGGTGATGTTGTACTCTGGCAGCAGTTCGGCCAGTAAAGCGTGAGTTCCTCCGTAAATCACTTCACTTGATACTATATGATCTCCGCTTTTGCACAACTGCAACAATGCACAACTGATGGCGGCCATGCCGCTGGCCATGCAGGCAGCGCCTTCAGCCCCTTCCATAGCAGCCAGGTAGCGGGACAAAACTTCCACCGTTGGATTGAAATGGCGGCTGTAAAGAAAACATCCGCCCTTGTCAGGTCCTCTGATTCCCTCGAAAATCTGTGCGATGGTTTCCGGGTCTATAACCGTGAATGTAGAAGATCTTGAAACGGAAGGTGCAACACCCCCATGTTCCCCGAATTCTCTTCGACACTCCCATAATGACTGTTCAGGATTGAATTTTTGCATTGTCACCCCCAATGTTTTATAAGATTTGCTGGCATCCTTCATATTCGTCCAAAAATAGTTTACACTTTTTCTTATTCTGGCTTGTTTTTTATTGCCTCATTTTGTCTGAATCAGGATTCTCAGGATTAAAGGATTTTCAAGATTTTCAAATGCTAATCCTGTTCATCCTTTAATCCTGAGAATCCTGATTCAGACATACGGAAAGTGTAAACTACTGAATGAAGGATGCCGATTTGCTGATAAATACCTCATGTCCAGTTCAAGATCACCTTCCCGGACATGCCCGATCTCATTATATCAAAAGCTTTTTGAAATTCATCCACATGAAATCTATGGGTAATCACCTCTGAAATATCGAGTTCGCTCTGAAGCATGGCCGACATCTTATACCATGTCTCGAACATCTCTCTTCCGTAAATACCTTTCAGTATCATTCCTTTGAAGATTATCTTTTTCCAATCTATTAAAGTTTCTCCAGCAGGAATTCCGAGAACCGCTATTTTGCCGCCAAAGTTCATACAGTCGAGCATCTGGTTCATGGCAAGAGGGCTGCCCGACATTTCAAGTCCGACATCAAAGCCTTCTTTCATGTCCAGTTCGCCCATTACATCCGTTAAGGACTGTCTGCTGACATTCACAGTTTTTGTTGCACCCATTTTTTTTGCCAGATCCAGGCGATAATCATTTATATCGGTAATCACGATAAATCTGGCTCCCACATGCCTGGCTATTGCTGTGGCCATAACGCCTATGGGGCCAGCTCCGGTAATGAGTACATCTTCTCCCACAAGGTCGAAAGACAGGGCCGTATGCGCGGCGTTTCCAAAAGGGTCGAGAATGGAGGCTGTGTCATCATCAATCATATCCGGGACTTTGAAAGCGTTGACAGCCGGGATGGTCAGATATTCGGCAAAGCATCCTGTTCTGTTTACACCCACACCGATTGTATTACGGCACAGATGGCGCTTGCCTGCCCTGCAATTTCTGCAATGTCCGCAGGTGATATGGCCTTCCCCTGAAACCCGGTCTCCTTTCTCAATTCCTTTTACTTCGCTTCCTGTTTCATCCACCAGTCCCACGAACTCGTGACCAATTGTCATGGGTATTGGTATGGTGTTCTGTGACCATTCATCCCAGTTATAAATATGAACATCTGTTCCGCAGATAGCGGTTTTTAAGATTTTTATCCGGATATCATTATGTCCCAGTTCGGGGATCAAGGCTTCATCCATCCAGATGCCTTCCTCGGGTTTTAGCTTTGCAAGAACTTTCATTTTTTTCATATCATATTCCTTTACGGCCTATTGAATCACCCCAAGTTTGCGCCCCACCTCGACAAATGCGTCAACAGCCTTGTCTATATGGATATTTTCATGAGCGGCAGACATCTGTGTTCTAATCCGGGCCTTGCCTTCGGGTACTACTGGAAAACTGAAACCTACGACATAAATACCTTTTTCAAGCAGACAGGCAGCCATATTCTGTGCAAGAACCGCATCACCAAGCATTACAGGGATGATAGGGTGTTCTCCAGGAACCAGATCAAACCCCGATGCTTCCATTTTCTTACGAAAATATCGGCTGTTTTCATGCAGCTTTTCTTGCAGTTCTGAACCTGATTCGAGCATATCCAGAACAGCAATTGATGTGGCTGCGATCACAGGAGCCAGAGTGTTGGAAAACAGGTATGGCCGGGAACGCTGTCTGAGCCATTCTATTATTTCTTTTTTTCCTGAAGTATATCCGCCCGATGCTCCGCCCAGGGCTTTACCTAATGTTCCGGTTATAATATCCACCCGGTCGATCACATCGCAATATTCGTGGGTTCCCCTGCCTTTTTTACCAATAAAGCCCACAGCATGAGAATCATCCACCATGACCAGAGCATCATATTTATCCGCCAGATCACAGATATCGCCCAGATTCGCGATTATTCCATCCATTGAAAAGACTCCGTCTGTAGCAATCAATCGGAACCTGCAGTCAGCGGCTGCCTTCAACTGGTTTTCAAGATCGTCCATATCGTTGTTTTTGTAGCGAAATCTCTTTGCTTTGCACAATCTGACCCCGTCAATGATACTCGCATGGTTCAAGGAATCACTGATAACAGCGTCTTCGGCTCCAAGCAGGGTTTCAAAAAGCCCCCCATTGGCATCAAAACAGGAACCGTATAAAATGGTGTCTTCTGTACATAAAAATTTGCTTATCCGGGTTTCCAGTTGTTTGTGAACGGTTTGAGTGCCGCAAATAAATCTGACCGATGACATCCCGAATCCGTGACGCTCAAGTGCTGTTCTGGCTGTTGCGATCAGCTCTGGATGATTGGACAGGCCAAGATAATTATTGGCACAAAAGTTTAAAACCTCCTGACCGTCTGTCACACGAATAGCTGCCTGCTGAGGAGATTCGATGATTCGTTCGGCCTTGAAAAGGCCGGTTTTACGCAATATATCAGTCTGTTTACTCAAGTGTGTCAATATGGTTTGACGCATCGCTTTTTTTCCTCCTGATCATGTATATAAAATTTAGATGAATTGTATTGATTCTATGTGATCAAGTCAAATCAATAATATAAATTTTATAAATATACATTCTTCAATCAGAAAATCAGGGAATTTTTCATTATTAATTCTCCATATATCAGATTAATTCAGACATTTATAGTTGACAAGCTTTCTCATCTTATTTTAAATTAGAAAAATTTGGCTTTTTAAGGTCGAAATTACCGATAGAAATGTCCTTAATTCGGCCTTTTTTTTATTGATTATTTGGCCATGATCATCGTTTTGAGCAGCTATTAAGATAACTCACCGCTGCTGCAAAGAAATTCTCACGCAAAATATGATGATTACGACCGATTTTTTTCTTACTTCCTTTGGAGGAACATTTAATGTCAGAAGCATCTGCTCAATGGGTATATAATTTTGATGAAGTGGAACAAGCAAAAAAAGATCATGACTGGGATTTCACAAGGCTCAGAGAGCTTTTTGGGGGCAAGGGCGCAAATCTTGCCGAAATGGTTAGAATAGGCGTACCTGTCCCTCCCGGATTTACAGTGACAACCGAAGCCTGTAATTCATATCTGGCTTCCGGCGGCAGTTTTCCTGACGGAATGTGGGAACAGGAAAAAAATGCCATGAAAGTCATAGAAGAATCAACAGGCAAGGAATTTGGCAATCCTGAAAACCCCTTATTGGTTTCGTGCCGTTCCGGAGCCATGTTTTCCATGCCCGGCATGATGGATACAGTTTTGAATATCGGGCTGAACGACGAAACTGCACAGGGCATGATAGAACTGACAGGTGATGCCCGATTTGTCTATGATTCTTACAGAAGACTTATCCAGATGTTCGGTTCCGTGGTCATGGGAATAGATGACGAAAAGTTTGAGGAAGTGATTACCGAAGCCCGGATAAAGGCTGATGTGGAAACTGATGCTCAACTGACAGCCGAAAACTGGAAGGAAGTGACCAGGCAGTTCAAGGCTATTTATACTCGCTACACAACAGGCAATTTTCCCACAGAGCCTTATCAGCAGTTGAAACTGGCTACAGAGGCAGTATTCAAAAGCTGGAACGGCAAGAGAGCAATCGACTACAGGAATGCGGCACTTATACCCCACGACCTGGGAACCGCTGTAAATATAGTAACTATGGTATTTGGCAATATGGGGAATGATTCTGCAACCGGTGTCGCAATGACCCGTAACGGATCAACGGGCGAAAGAAAGATGGAAGGCGATTACCTGATCAATGCCCAGGGCGAAGATGTGGTTGCAGGTATCCGCCTGACCAAAGATATTCATCGCATGAAAGATGAAATGCCTGAAGCCTTTCACGAACTTGATAAGATATCCGGCCTTCTGGAGCGCCATTATCGTGAAATGCAGGATATGGAATTCACTATAGAAAAAGGTAAACTCTGGATGCTCCAGACCAGAGACGGAAAGCGTACAGCTCAGGCATCTGTCCGCATTGCTGTGGAAATGGCCAGAGAGGGCTTGATAAGCAACGAAGAGGCTGTTATCCGTGTCAGCCCCGAACAGGTGGATTTCTTCCTTCATCCCCAGTTTGACAGGAATGCCACAGAAGCTGCCAGAATCGAAGGCAACTTGCTGGCTACCGGCCTTAACGTGTCCCCCGGCGCTGCTTCCGGTATGGTAGTTTTCGATGCAGATATGGCCGAAATCTGGGCCAAACAGGAAAACAAGGATGTGATAATGGTCAGGCCCGAAACCAGGCCCGACGATGTCCACGGTATGCTGGCAGCCAGGGGAATCCTCACAAGCCGGGGTGGACGCACAAGCCACGCAGCCCTTGTGGCCAGGCAGTTTGGAAAACCTGCTGTAGTCGGGGTTTCGGCTATTACCATAGATATGAGCAAACGCCGTATGACTGTTAAAGACAAGATCATCCATGAAGGTGATTTGATCTCCATAGATGGATCTACAGGCGAAGTATATGCTGGAACTATAGCTACAATGATTCCCGATATCAAAGATCCCTGGCTGATTCAATTGCTCTCATGGGCAGATGAATTCAAAAAACTCGGAGTCTGGGCCAATGCGGATTATCCCAAAGACGCAAGACGTGCCATAGAATACGGTGCGGAAGGTATTGGTCTCTGTCGTTCAGAACATATGTTTTTCGAAACCAACCGCCTGCCTCATTTTCAGAAAATGATAATGACCGACTACAGGATCGAACGCCGCGAAGCTCTGGAAGCGCTCCTGCCTTTTCAGCGGGATGATTTTGCCGGTCTGTTCAGGGTGATGGAAGGCAAACCCGTAATCATAAGGCTGATAGATCCGCCCCTGCACGAATTTCTGCCGGATGTCACCGAACTGCTCAGAGAACTGGCAGATCTGAAAATTCAGCTTCAGCATGCAAAAAATCTGGCGGATATCGATGAATTGTTAAAACAGGTCAGCAAGAAAGAAATCCTGCTCAAACGAGCGGAAAGCATCAGAGAAGCCAACCCCATGCTCGGACTCAGAGGCGTTCGACTCGGTATATATATTCCCGAATTGACAATGATGCAGGTAAGAGCAGTGTTCGAGGCAGCATGCATTGTAACAAAAGAAGGAGTTGAAGTTTTCCCGGAAATTATGATCCCTTTGACAAGCCATGCCAATGAACTCAAGGTACAGCGTAAAGTATTAGAGGAAGAAGCTAAAAAAGTCATGGAAGAGCAGGGCATTACCATCGACTACAAGTTCGGTACAATGATCGAGTTGCCCCGAGCTGCCCTGACTGCGGATCAGATAGCAGAATATGCCCAGTTCTTCTCCTTCGGAACCAATGATCTGACCCAGACTACTTTCGGGATTTCAAGAGACGATGCAGAATCAGCATTTTTGGTCGAATACATGGAATCCAAAATTCTGCCAGAAAACCCTTTTGCCATAATTGACAGAGACGGTGTGGGTGAATTGATGCGAATAGCTCTGGAAAAAGGAAAATCAGTCAATCCGGAACTGGAATTCGGAATCTGCGGGGAACACGGCGGAGAGCCTCAATCCATCGCACTATGTCATGAACTAGGACTTAACTATGTATCGTGTTCTCCCTTCAGAGTCCCTGTGGCCAGGCTTGCGGCAGCTCATGCAGCTATCAAAGAAAAGAACGGAGAATAAAAGAGCAGCCGGAAATAAAAAGATGTCCTAAACTCGGTTATCAATATGTTTTAAAATACAAAATACCTTCCCACGCGAAAGCGTGAGAAGGTTTTGTTTTATTCCGAATATTCATTGACTATTTTTTAAGAGATGCTGCAAGGGAATGTCGTAATTTCATGGTTGCTTCAAAAAGTCGTCACACTTTTTTTGGTGTACTGTTTAAGTTTTTGAACTCGTGACTTCGGATCTGGATGTGTCGCAAACATATAAGCCCACTTTGGCATTTTGTCCTGCTCTTCAAGAATTTTAAAAAGTTTGTCTATTGTTTCCACATTGTCATATGCGCGGCACACAAGCTCCACACCGAACTGGTCTGCTTTATCTTCCTGCTGCCTGGAATATTGTCTCTGCAGGACAAGATTAAGAATATTGCCTATGGAACTGTCACCCATCCTGCCCCCGAATATAATCCCATAGGCTATTGCCATTCCCACAGATCTGCCAAAGCCTCTGAGATGATCCCGGTTATGAAAGTGGCCGATCTCATGCCCTAAAACAAAAGCAATGGCTGTGTCATCGTTGAGCTGATTCATCAAGCCCCTGGTCACTCCGATAGTTCCACCCGGAAAAGCGAAAGCATTCGGTTCTTTGATATCGATCATGACAAGTCGATAATTCAAGGGTGGAATGTCAGAATTTTTTTTAAGCTTTTCCAGGATGGTTTCGGCGCGTTTTATATAAATATCCTCATTTTTTTCTTTTTCTATAGCCAGTGACATGGAACCGAAAAGCCGGACTTCAGTTTCAAAAGAAATTTTTGAAACCAGAACATCCACGACAGATCCTATCCCAAAGAAAATTCCAGCTGCCAGCAGGCAGACCATAACCGTCAAATTTCTCAGTTCGAGCAGCGCAGTTCCTCTGGCTGAACTTACATCAGAGGCTTTTTCGTCCAGTTTTTGATTGACGATCTTCATAATTTCTGCTGTTTTTCAAACCTGATGCCTGTTCCATAAGCCAGAACTTCTGTGGAACCGATGGATTTTTTATTTCCCTTGGAAATACTGCTTGTTTCAACACGCAGGTGTACAATCAGATCCGCGTCCGACCATTGTTCTTTCATACGCAATATTGCCTCTCTCCTGCCCCGATCCAAAAGCGAACAATAGGAACTTACTTCACCTCCGAAAATATTGCGAAGACTGGCTAAAAATCGTTTAAAATAATCGACGGAAACCACAACAGAGCCTGAAACCATACGGGTTTCTGCAATATTTTCTTTTGGGTATTCCCTTGTCGTCAATATGGAGATTCGGTGTTGATCAGCCTCCCTTTTTTCAATATTTTTGAAATGGCGGTTTTCCAGGATAGAGCCTGTAATCATAGCCAGGATGATGAAGCCAACTGGAAGACCGAAATTAATAATGATATCAGCATAATATTCCATTGCAGCTACTCCTTGATTCTGACGGCTGTTCCATACACATAAATTTCAGCTGCCCCCTGAGCGACAGAAGATGTGCTGAACCGCACATTGACAATCGCATTTGCTCCAAAAGCCTCTGCCTGTGTGATCATGCGTCTGGTGGATTCCTGCCTCGAATCGTCGAGTAGTTCCGTATATCCTTTCAATTCACCGCCCACGATGTTCTTTAACCCTGCCATGAAGTCTCTGCCCACATGCTTTGCACGCACAGTGCTGCCTGATACGAGTCCGTAATGTTCTATGATCTGCTTTCCCGGCACAGTTTCGATATTTGTCAAAAGCATTGGTTTAGCCTCCCTCATTGATGATTATTGAATTGATTTGTATCAAAAAACCAGGATTAGTTCCCTGATGTAATATTCACGCCCCCAAATAATTAGAAAATATATCGAATGATAATAGCATTTGTCAGCTCTTTTTCATAGCGGCTGAAAGGATCAATGTCAGCTCTTTTTGAGTGAGAACGACAGGGTTTCCTTTCATGCTGCTGGCTTTTTCCGCTTTTTCGACCGCATTCGGGATATCTTCTTCTGTCATGCCGAAATCTGCAATACCGCGGATATCAAGCTTTTTACATAGACTGGATATCCATTTGATTCCATCTTCAACATCTGCATTTTTATCAGTTGTGCATATGACGGCTATTTCCTTATATTTTTTGATAGCCTCGGATTCTTGACAGCGTTCATACAGGGCCGCAACATTGGTTTTCATGACCAGAGGAAGGAAACGACCGCAGGCTGTACCGTGGGGTATTGGAATCATACCTCCTAATGGTCCTGCAATACCGTGAACAGCGCCTAATTTGGCATTAGCGAGCGCGCACCCTCCGAAAAGGCTTGCAATGGACATGTCCTCACGAGCTTCTATGTCCTGCCCTTCTTTGAATGCCTGGTAAAGGGAACGGGCAGCACGAGAGATTCCTTCTCTGCACAGCGCGTCTGTCATGGGATTTGCCTTGTTTGAAACAAAAGCTTCGATCAATTGCGTAAGTGCGTCAAGTCCTGTGGATGCAGTTATCGCAGGCGGCATGGATAAGGTCAGATCGGGATCGACTATTGCGAGGTTTGGAAACATTGATGGGCTGCGAAGGCTGACCTTGACCTTGTGTTCTATAGACGAAAGAACAGAATTGCAGGTTACCTCCGCACCAGTGCCAGCAGTTGTCGGGATAGCTATACTGGGAATCGGGGCTTTGGAAAGAGGCAGTCCCTTTCCGATCACTTCAAGATAAGAGAATATATCTTCCCTGTTGGGAACAAGTGCGGCAATTGCCTTTCCGGCATCTATGACACTTCCTCCTCCCATTGCTATTACCATATCTACACCATGTTTACGTGCGGTTTTTACCCCTTGTTCCACAAGTTCAACGGATGGCTCTTCCGGAATGCTGAATATAGCTGTTTCGATATTTTGCTGTTTCAGCAGATCAATCAGGCATTTTCCGCGTTTTACGTTACTGCCGAGTACTACAAGAGTTCGCTGTCCCATTGTTTCAGCATATAGCCCTGCCTGATTTATGGTTCCAGAACCGAACAAAATTTTTACAGCAGTGGAAAATTCGAAATCTTTTTTATAACCCATCAGAATTTTTCCATTCCATTATCCTTCTCCATATCGATTTGATAAGCAGAAGATTTATTATGTCTTTTTTTAGATTTAGGCATCAAATTTGATTTGTCGAATTTATCACTGACACCCAGGATTTTTACCGTATATTGAAGCTGATCTGACTGAGAAGTCAGGTTTTCTGCGGTTGAGGAATTTTGCTGTATCACCTGATCAAGCTGTTGAAAAGCCGTGTTGATTTGTTCAGCTCCCATACTCTGTTCATTGCTTGATGCGCTGATTTCCTGGACAAGTTCCGCTGTTCTCTGTATTCCTGGAAGAATTTCAGACAACATATTTCCTGCTTTTTCTGATATTTCCACACTTGAAACAGATAATTTGCTTATCTCTGATGCTGCATAAGCGCTTTTTTCCGATAATTTGCGGACTTCTGAGGCCACAACAGCAAACCCTCTCCCATGATTACCTGCGCGAGCTGCCTCTATTGCAGCATTTAATGCCAGGAGGTTTGTCTGACGGGCTATGTCCTCAATTATGGATATTTTTTCTGCGATCTGCTTCATTGCCTTAACTGTTGCCTTTACAGCCTTTACACCTTCGTTGGCATCACTGGCTGATTTCATAGCTATTTTCTCGGTCGCTATTGCATTATCGGCATTTTGCCTGATGCCGCCAACCATCTGCTCCATAGCTGCCGCCGCTTCTTCTGCTGAAGCAGCCTGTTCGGAAGTTCCCTGGCTCAACTGCTGGCTCCCGGAAGCAACATATTCAGATGCGTGTCCTATGCTGGTAATGATTTTGCCGACCCGGATCATAACGAATACAAGAATAATTATAGATATCAGTATCAGAGACAAAGCAATCACCTGTATAGACAAAAGCAGATTTTTGCTCTTTTTCCCATATAACGCAACATCTGATTCTGTACGATTATCAAGCATTTTAAAGCATTTATCTATAGGCTTCATAATAGAAGCCTTATACTTGTGATATTGCTCATCATGCATGATACGCCTCGCCATATCAAAATCAGGTTCAGCTTTTTGCACGTAATTACCGGTTCCGTCATCATAAAGTCCTTTTACGGCATTCATGGCTATTGTCTCGACCTTGACAAGCCCGTCTGAATTCTTTTTGGCCTCGCTCAATTTTTCGATTTCTTCTCTGGTAAATCCAATTTCTTTCATCAGGTCTTGAAGTGATGCCATTTTGCCGTCAGGACGAGGTTTATCTCCGTAATTTAAAACCAGATCCCAATAGATTCGTTCATAATGCTCAGGCCGCTGCTTTTCACCGTTTCTTATTGCAATAATGTCCCAATAGATTTTTTCATACTTGGAATCACCCGTCAAAACATATGTTCTTGCCAGCCTTGTAAGCTCATCTGAGCTCTGCCGCAGTTCATCAGCAAGAAGATAAGACTGGTATCGGCTAAGATACTTCTTTTTGAGAATTTCATCATTCTCGCTCATCATTACGACAAGAACACCAAGTACGATAACACCTATTATAACGATAAAATAACTCAGAAAAAATAGTTTTTTGATAGACATGATTTTCTCTCTCTGTAATATGTCAAAATTGGTAAAACAGGCCAGTATAAAAAATTTACTTCGCTGAAATACTGAAGTATAATATATTTTATAACAAAAATATACCCATTTGTAAAGCAAGTATTTTTTTGTAGGAAAATATTCCTCGTAAAAATCTCTATTTTCATGTATATTCACAACCATGAAATCTGATAGAACTTAAAATTGACAAAAAACAACAAAAAGAAAGGAAAGTTGGCATGTCTTTTATCGAACTCGATTCAATCAAAGAAAGAGAGCTGGTTGCAGGTTTTAAGGCAAAATTCGTTCACTCCGAGAAAATGACAATCTCATTTTTTACAATTAAGGCGGGTTCCACTCTTCCTGAACACAGTCATCCCCATGAACAGATATCCAATGTCATTGAGGGTGAATTCGAAATGGTAGTTGACGGAGAAAGCAGGGTGCTTACACCTGGAATAGTGACCGTAATTCCATCCGATTCCCCTCACAGCGGCACGGCAAAAACTGACTGCAGGATAATCGATATTTTTCATCCGGTCAGACAAGATTATAAATTCGATTGATTCATTGTATGCTTTTTTTATGGTACAGTTTGCAATAAAACAGATTTATTCTGCCAGGCATATTCTCTACCTCCTCATCCTTTGCAGCAACACAGAATACAGGGCAAAAGACAAACAGGGTTGGTATATTATTGACTTCCCTGAGTGCCTGCCTGGCAGAAATAGACTTCATAGACAGGACAAATTGAAATCAAGTTCTTGACACAGATGAAAAGATGATTATTTTATAAACAGTGACTACTTTTCAATATGGTGATATATCTGCATTAAAAAACAATCGAGAACAACTTGACACTCTTCTCCGAATGGTTAAATTTTGATTCAAACATCTGATCAGAATCCTTTTATTTATACAAGGATATCAGAGTACGAAAATTTTATACTTTTATTCTCTTGACACAAAAAAAGAAATGTTTATTTTAGCTGTTTGTATCAATATAACATTTTGAATTAACTATCATAAAAAAACTCTTGACACATCCTGACAGATGATTAGTTTTTTATTCAAACAAGAATAACCTGCTGATACAGACAAAGGAAAACTATTAACAGGCGTTTCAAACATTTACAATAAAATATATTATTTCACGAAAGGAGTTAAATCATGATCCTCAGAAGAGTATTGAATCCTTACAGAACTTACAGTCCATTTGCAGAAATGGAGCGAATTCACAGGCAGATGGGCAGACTATTCGAACATGCTTCGGGCGACTACAGCTCGAAAACTCCGGCAGGTGTGTTCCCTCTTGTCAACCTTACAGAAAACAATGATAAATACTATGTACGTGCAGAACTGCCAGGTTTAACAACAGACGACATTGACATCAATGTTACCGGAAAAAATCTGTCTATTGCAGGAAAACGAAAGATTCCTTCAGAAGGTGAGGATGTAAAATATCATCGAAGGGAACGTGATGCAGGACGGTTTTCCAGGGCTTTAACTCTGCCTGACAATGTGGATGGCAAGAAAGTTACAGCAAAATTGTCCGAAGGCGTGCTTATGATAACGTTGCCCAAGGCAGAAAATGCAAAACCGCAGCATATTACAATCCACTAAACAAAATAGAATTACGGAGGTTACAAAATGTCAGCAAATGAAACCAAAGAATTGTCGGCCAGATGCAAAACAGAGGCTGCTCATTCTTCATGCGAGCAGACACATGCCGGGCGGGTTTTCACTCCTTCTGTGGATATTTTTGAGACAGAAGGAGAATTATCCCTTCTTGCGGACATGCCGGGCGTAAAAGCCGAAAACCTGGATATTGATATCCGGGAGAATACCCTGACATTGTCAGGAGAAATAGAACAGGCCGAATGCAGCAAAGAAAAGGAACTGGTGACCGAATATGAAACAGGCAAGTATTTCCGCCAGTTCAGTCTTTCGGAAAAAATCGACCAGAAAAAGATCGATGCCAGACTGGACAATGGGGTACTGAGGCTGGTTCTTCCAAAGGTGCCAAAGGCGACACCTGTAAAAATCAAGGTAGCGGCAGCCTGAAGCATGTCATAACGTGAAAATGAGAAAACATTCGAGTCGGAAGCTCACAGAGTTTTCATGTGAAAGCTTCCGGCTTGGCATTTTTTATTATTTTAGATTTTCGCATATTTTTTATCAATCCTCAGAGTCGAAATTCTGACGAAATTTTTCCAAGCAGGCAAGCAATAAACATAATTGTCTGTACAAAAATTTTGCAGCCTTGCATCAACTAATTCCAAATCCGCCATTAATGATATAGACTGTCACAAATTAATTTTCAGTGCGTTATCAGTCGGAGATATACTATGTATATGATCTCCTCCCTCTGGCCTTCTGAAATTTAATATGTGAAGGTCTATAGTACACACTATCTTCATTCCATCTTTTTCGATACTTGACAATATCTGTGAAGAAACATATTTATAAGATTCAAGACCGTGCAGTGCGTGAGGTGCAGAATATATACTGGTGGGCATCAAGAAAACATGCTGACCCTGCAATGATAATTTTTTGCACAGGCACTTACGACTGAAAATGCTACAAGCGATTTCAGTTAATTTAAACCTTTTATGATGGAAAAAATGCCGGTATGAAAAAGAATGAAGCAGGCAAAAACCGGGATAGTGCGACAGGTAAGATATCAAAAAAGATTCGGCTGGAACTTACCGTAAACGGAATATGTTCGTATCTTCCAGGCAGAACCTGGATCAGCCATGCGTTTTGGGCAAAAAAACTGGCTCCTAAATTGTACGAAGACTTGATCAATAAGGGGTTTCGTCGATGCGGCTATCATTTTTACCGAAATTGCTGCCCCGAATGCGAGGCATGTATTCCCATACGGCTGGATGTCGCAGGCTTTTCACCCTCAAAATCACAACGCAGAGCATTGAAAAAAAACTCTGATATCAAAATTGTCTGCCATAAAGCCAGGTTTGAAGAAGAAGGGTTTTCCCTTTACAGCAAATATTGCATGGACAGGCATGGCTCCCGACCGGCTGAAAACGATTATACGAACTTTCTTATAGACTCGCCGGTTAATACTCAGATCATGCGTTATTATTGCGAGTCCCAGATTATCGGGCTTGGGTGGATAGACGTACTGCCGAATTCCCTCAGCAGCGTTTATTTCGCGTTCGACCCTGATCATGCCTGGCGAAGTCTGGGGGTTTACTCGCTTTTAAAGGAAGCGGAACTGTGCAAGAAATTAAAAAAACAATGGCTTCAGATGGGATTCTGGGTTGAAGGCTGCCAGAAAATGTCTTATAAAAATAATTATAAACCCTGCCACTACCTGAAAAAAGGCAAATGGCAGGATTAAATTTTTTTGATATCAGCCTTTTCTTATAAGTACCTAAGCAATATTTTTTTAACATTTCTAAAGGAGTGCAAAAATAGAGCGCAGCGGTTTTTTGCATTTGTATTTGCGAAAAATCGCTGCGCTCTATTTCCGCACTCCATTGTACTGGCATCAGAAAATGTTATAAAACTTTTGCACAGGTACTTACCAGGTATCCTGCTATAATCATTGCCTTTTTCATCAAGCGAATTTATAAGGCTCCACATGTTCGCATATTGCATCAATGATCCGGGGCCACAGATGTTCAGGCAAAGTATGCCCCATTGCCTTTATTATTAAAAGTTCAGCGCCCGGGATCGCATTAGCTGTATCCACACCGCATTCTTTTGGCAGCAAAGGATCTGCTTCCCCGTGAATGACCAGGGTGGGCGACTTTACGGAGTCAAGCAGTGGCCTGATATTGCCAGCGGCTGCTATAGCCGCCATCTGTCGGGCCACGCCAGCAGGATCATACCCTCTGTCAAAGGATTTTTCAGCCATTTTTCGTACATAATTAATTTCTTTGTCTGAAGCCTCACCGACTCCTCCCAGATCTTCCCAGTTACGCACGAATGTATCGATATAACCTTCACGTCGGTCAGGCAGTGTTCTGTAAAGAACAGTCATAGCTTCAGGGGTGGGCGGAGGCAGTTTGGGATCTCCGGTGGTGGACATTATTGATGTAATTGTCCGAATTCTTTTTTGATGGCGAATCCCCATTATCTGGCAGATTCGACCTCCCATAGAGCATCCGGCAATATGAGCGGACTTAATTTTCAGAGCATCCATAAGCCCTGCCACGTCATCCGCCATATCGAAAAGGGTGTATGGCACATCCACCTTTTTCCCATCAACGGCATCTCTGATCAGCCGGGCAACATTTTTCAAGCGGACATTTATTCTTTCTGACCTGCCCGTATCCCGGTTATCGAAACGAATTACCCAAAACCCTCTTGATGCAAGAGTTCTGCAAAAAACTTCATCATACATTATCATTTGAAATCCAAGTCCTGCAACAAGAATCAGGGGAGGAGCATCAGGATTGCCAAAGCTGTCCTGAGCGATTTTTATCTTGCCTGCCCGAATGATTGTTTCAGGATGGTATGATACTTTTTTTTCCATGCTCACCTCGTTAAACTGAATAAGTTTATTCCGTAAATACCAAGATTAAGGAATGGGTGTGAAATAACGTATTATATTGCTGTTCCTGCCAGATTTCTTATAACAATCTCTTACATTTTTTGCCATCAAAATCATCTGTCAATACCGCAGTATCTGCACAATTGTCCTTTACGGTTGACTTGAAATCCATTGCAGCCTAAGTAAACATACAAAAAAACATAATGGAGATTATTATCTGAAATGACACCGACAGAAGAAAAACAGATTAGAAAATTCAATGATATGTCCGATAATGTTATCATCAGCGTTTTTTCCACAAAAGACGAACGAAGCAAAGAAATTATAAAATTCTGCGAACGTCTTTCCGATCTTGCACCCAATATCAAAGTCAAGAAGGAAAAGGAAGAAAATGAACTATTCCCGTCGATTCGAACAGGGTATGGATTACGCTGGTACGGTATTCCCCTTGGAACTGAACTTTCCCCGTTTTTAGAGGCTGTCAGGATGAGAGATGATGCCCAATTGCCAGAACATGTCCGAAAACATATTGACAATATAAAAGCACCCGCTCTTTTCAAACTCTTCGTATCTCAACATTGCCACCATTGTCCTGCCACTGTAAGACAGATGGCCCCAATGGCGGCGGCAAGCAGCATGATAGGCTTGAGCGTGATTGATGCGTCTCATTTTACTGAAATAGCTGAACAGAAAGAAATCAAGGCAGTACCAACTCTCCTTCTTGAAGAAGATTTCAGGTGGACAGGCCAGATTGATCCGGAAGAAGTGGCCAAAGTTATGGTCAAACGGGATATAAGCGGAATTTCCGTACAATCATTAAAATCAATGCTTGATCAGGGAGAAGTTCAGCGTATCGCCGAAATGATGATAAAAGAAGAAAAAATCATTCCTGCGTTTATAGATCTGCTGATCCATCCGGTAATCTCCGTAAGACTCGGAGCGATGGTGGTAATGGAGGAAATAGCAGATCAGTCTCCAAAAGTCGCCAACAAAGCAGCATCTCCCCTATGGAACCGTTTCAGTACTATGGACGATACTATAAAAGGGGATACTTTGTATATTTTAGGCATGTCAGGAGGAGTTGATATTCTTGATAGTCTGGAAAATGAAGCACAAAAAAGCGGCTCGGATGAGGTGCGGGAAGCAGCATATGAAGCTATGGAAATGATACGAGAGCGGCATCTTTCTTGACTATTCTCAAACCGGTTTTCAGGCGGGCAGAGCTTTTTCTGCCCACCTGGAGAAAAATATCACAGAATCCTGCCGAAAGATAGCGGAGACGGAACCCCGCCCTACCATATCGGGTATTTTGTATTTTGGGAAATCCCGTATGCTATTTTATGAAATAATCGAGATCAAACCAGGGCTGGAATAAATTTTGCCAGCAGATAGAAATCTCCGTCAACAGCCACAATTCTGTGTTTCACACCTTCGGGGATCACGACCGATACTCCCAGTACATATTCGATTTCTTTTTCAGCAAGAAATCCTCTGCCAAGTCCGTCAACGGGTTCGTGCAGTTCCCAGTTTTTTTCATGAATGTGTTCTCCGATTTCATGACCATTTTCAATTTTCACCAGATGGCAGCTAAATTTACTATCAGTCATATCACCTGTTACAAGGTGCTTCAAATAAACCCCTTCAAAAGCAGGGTGGGGATTCCATTTCAATGTGCCTGCATTTATCTCTTTTTCCATATCCACAACTTTGCCGTTGCTTATTTTATCTGTAATCTCGTTCATCCTGTATCCTTATTTTTTAACATTGGTTGTTTTTTCGGGCCATGCCCACTGTCTTTATCAGAAAACCGATAATTTCATAAAACTGCTGAAAATGCAATGGACAGAACACACATATCCCGAAATGGGATTTCCGAACTCAATTTGGGCATTTACTTTTTGGTTGATCCATACTGTTTTTAATGGTTAAATTGGTTTTTTTCAATCTGGCACTGAGGAGGCAAAGTGACTGCATGAACCAAAAAACCACAATTCTTGTCGTGGATGATGACATGGCTCATCGTACCATGCTTAAAGCCCTGGTTTCGGGGTGGGGATACGAGATTATAGAGGCTGATGACGGCTCCACTGCAATAGAAGCGGTAAAGGAAAGGCTTTTTGACCTGATCATAATGGATATTCGAATGGTACGGATATCGGGTATAGAAGCTCTTACCCAGATCAAGGCATTGAATTCAGCCATTCCCGTAATCATCATGACCGCTTATTCATCTGTAGAGACAGCCGTGAAAGCCTTGAGGGAAGGAGCTTATGACTACCTGACTAAACCTCTTGATTTTGACAAACTGAAAATTACCATTGAACGGGCTATGGAGCATATACAGCTCAAAGTTGAAAACAGGCTGCTAAAGGAAAGTCTGGGCCATTATCTGAACAGGCAGAATATAATCGGTAAAAGTGCGGGCATGAAATATCTTCTCGAAACTGTTGCACGGGTTGCACCTTCGGAAGCCAGCGTGATCATTTACGGGGAATCCGGGACAGGAAAGGAGTTGATAGCAGGCGCTCTTCATTATAACAGCCATAGAAATAAAGGGCCTTTTGTCAAGATCAACTGCGCTGCCATTACCGAGACCTTGCTTGAATCCGAACTTTTCGGACATGAAAAAGGAGCATTCACAGGTGCGGACAGAAGAAAGGAAGGAAGGTTCGTTCAGGCTCATCATGGAACCCTTTTTCTGGATGAAGTGAGCGAAATGCCTCTTACAATGCAGGCAAAGCTGCTGCGGGTACTTCAGGAGCGGGAGGTTGTGCGCGTTGGGGGTGAAAAAGTGGTTTCTGTGGATGTAAGGGTTCTGGCTGCCACCAACAAGGATCTTATGGAGATGATCGAAAAAGGAGTTTTCCGGGAAGATCTCTATTATCGGCTCAATGTTGTAAATCTTCATATCCCTCCCTTGAAAGACCGTGCTGATGATATCCCTTTGCTGGCTGAACATTTTTTAGAAATTTTTAAGGTAAGAAACAACCGTGAAATCAAGGGCTTTTCACCGTCTGCAATGGAAAATCTCATGCACTCAGAATGGCCGGGAAATGTTCGGGAACTGATGAATACCATAGAACGAGGCGTGATTCTTGCCAGATCGGAATACCTTGACATTGAGGATTTTCAGATGACACCAAAATTCATTGATGAGGTTGTTCATGCCCCAATATCTGCTGAAAATGGCGTGACAGAAGAAATCCTGCCGTTAGAAGAAGTGGAGCGCCAGAGTATATTGAAAACTCTTGATTTCACACAGGGCAACAAGAGCGAAGCTGCTAGAAAGCTTGGAATAACAAGAAAGACTTTGTTAAAAAAACTTAAAAATTATGGCGTTGCCTGATATGAAAAATTCTGTAAAACAACTGATCGAACAAATCAAATCTCTTTTATCAAAAGGAATATACCTCGATAAAGAGACAATCCATTTTATTGATTCCACTTTTTTTAACCCCGGGCCAGAAGAATTGCACAAAATTTTATCAACTGCTGCAGATTCCACAGATTTTTCTGACCACCAATTCGATGCCGAAATTGATTCTCTGCTCCAACTGCTTTTTTTTCCAGATGAAAATTTTCAGGTCAAAATCGAAGATACCATTGAATCATCATTTTTTTCAAAAGAAGATGAATGCCTGGTAATAAGATATTTTTCCAATCACCCCCCGACAGCATGTATCTTTTTTTCAGATCTTGAACAATCTGATTTCACAAAGCCTGATTCTATAAAACCTGATTCTATAAAACCTGATTCTATAAAACCTGATTCTATAAAATCAGGCAAAAATCCCGGCATAATGATAAAAATGCCAGAAGATGGGGTGGAAGCCTTTGTTTCACGTCTTCGCATTTCAAAAGCAATCCACGAAGAGCTGATCTGTGCTGTTGACAAAGGCTTTGAACAACCTTTGTGTTTACAGATGAAAGTCGGCATTAGAAACAGCAGGTTTGTGCAGGATGAAGATAATATCCGATTTTTGAAATCATTGCTGACTTCAGGCAGAAAGATTGCTGCCGAATGTTTTGATTTTGCTGTTCGTTTTTTAGATGAAACCAGCCTGGATGAAACCAGATCAGGCAAAACGGGCAAAGAAAAAAATCTGTACCAGACCCTGGTGAATAAAAAAAGATTGTGCTTCAAGAACTTGAAAAAAGCCGAAACCTTTTTTAAGCGGCTTAAAACAGGGAACATGGAAATCATGATGTCTCAGGGAGTGAGAATGCCCCATATCGACATTGAAGAAGAACGGGCATCAATCCGGAAAATCGATATGATAAGCCTTGCAGTTTTTGATAAAATAGAGTATATGGAACAAAATCAGTCAAATATAGATATGGGTCATTACATGGCTGATACGGATGTAAAAAAAATGATTAATGATCTTTATTGAAAAAGGGGGATGGTTTGTCCAGTCAGTTACCAGATCAATTATCAGGCCAATTACCAGGCCAGTCATCAGAACAGGAAGGCACTATAAAATTCAGCCTTGATTTCAATTCTGCAGATCCGATTTTATCACGGCGAATAGATGCAGCCTGTGCATGGCGGAAAATATTGTTCAAAACAGAATTGATCGGTCAGGACCCGGAGCGTTACGATGGTTTCGGATACGGAAATATCAGCGTAAGAATCGATCCTGCAAGGTTGGAAGGATTTGAAGATCCGGGTAAAAACATTTTTGCGATAAGCGGAACCCAGACAGGCGATATAATACACCTTACCAGATCCATGTTCGCGCTGGTGACAGAGTGTGATTTCAAACAGAACCGGATAAGAGCCACAGGCCCGGTCAGGCCGTCTTCCGAATCTTTGACTCACGGCATTCTGTATGAAATAGACGAGTTCATAGGATGTGTGATTCATTCGCACTCGCCTGAAATATGGAAAGCAGCCAGAGATCTTGATATCCCGGAAACCTCAAAAGAAGCCCTTTACGGCACATCGGAAATGACGGAAGAAGTGGCTCGCCTGTTCAAAGAAACCGATGTGGCAGAAAAGCGGATTTTTTCAATGGCAGGCCATGAAGACGGTGTAGTGTCCTTTGGCAGAGATGTTATACAGGCAGGATGTATAATGCTCAAAAACCTGGCAGGAGCATATGAAAGGCAGTTATAGACTTTATCCAGGATAACAGGAAAGGTAAAAAATATGGAATATATTTATTATATTTTCGGTTTCTTTTTACTCATATGGGTTTTTACTGTCGGCCAGGCATGTATGCGTTTTAGCCTGTTGAGATTAAAAGAAATTGAAATCGAACTGATAGAAAGAGATGATCTGCCCGAATATCTTGCACCAGTATTTGAGGCTGCTGAAAAATTTCTTTTCAGCCAGGGGTTTGAATATTCACATTCAATTCGTTTTACCAGCATGTTTGTACATGACGATCTTCCCAATTATTCCATGATTTTTTTCCATCCGGCAACTCAATCATACGCTGATGCCCGTCCCGGCCAATTGCCTGACTGGCACAGCTCTTTTGAGATAACTTACTCCACTTTTTTTTCAGATGATACGAGTATTCAGACCATCGACTGCCTGATTCATTCCCTGCCTCCTGTTCCAGACGAGTTCGGATATTCAGATGAATTTGCCGCTGATCCCAAAAAGCAATGGGACCTTCATCAAAAAAGACATAACTCGTTGAAAGATAAAGACACGATAACCATTTCTCCTGAAAAATACACAGAGCATATTCGAAGCTTGAGCAAAAAACTGCTGGATATCAAAAAAAAAGACACCTGGTTCAAGCCTGCCGAAAAAAAAGGGCTGTTGCGGTTAAGATACAAAAAATTGTTTACTTATGCACGCCAGGTTACGGCTGGAAACAAAAAAAGGTTTGCAGCCATAAAAACCGCAAGTACAGTAAAATTATCTCAGGATCAGATTTCAGCCAAGGAAATAGCTGATGCGGATGCCTTATATCGAGTCATCCATACCCACAGACAGCTTCAATACGGAAAAGATGCAAAACTTGTCATATTCGGAATCAGCGCCCTGCTTTTTTTTATAATATTCGGTATTGTGTTCGAATTTGATTTTCTATTTGCAGCAATCCTTCTCGTTGTTGTCTTGATCCACGAACTCGGCCACCTGATTGGAATGATCCTTTTCGGTTACAAGAATCGCCAGGTTATGTTTATTCCCATGATGGGAGCTGTCACCACAGGCAGGGAAGAAAATGTCAAACCTTTTCATAAAATGATAGTCTATCTTTTAGGCCCTGTACCCGGCATTATTATAGGAATCGCCTGCCTTTTCCTGACGGCTTCGACTGGCTCGATTTTCTGGTTAAAGACATCCTTATTCTTTATTATCATCAATTATCTCAACTTGCTGCCTGTAAACCCTTTTGATGGAGGCAGAATAGTCGAACTTTTGTTTTTTTCCAGATTTCCCAGGGCGCGTTTTTGCTTCTGGCTGGCAAGCACCGTAGCGTTTGCAGCAGGAGCATGGGCAATGGATGATCCGATCATGATCGGAATTTCTGTTTTTCTCGTAATGGCCCTCCAATGGCACTGGAGGTTCGGAAATGCTGAATATCAAATAAGAAAAATTATAAAAAAAGATGCCGGGGAAAAAGATCGGCTACTTGCCATCTGCCGGATTCTTGCAAGACCGCCCTATGATAAATTTGCTCTTGCTAACAAAATCCAGACCGCAAAAACAATTTCACAGCACCTGTCATCAGTCAAGCCGGGTATCGCAACCATAGTCGCAGGTACACTCATCTACGGCATGCTTCTTGTCCCCCCGATTTATATAGCTACCAACTATGAAAAATCTTTATCATACTTAAAAACGAGTGTCAGAAAATATATGAAAAAGGAAAACACAGATACAGAGAAAGAATTGGGTAAAATTAAACATAGGGATGAAATCCGTCATAGATTTGGTTGAGACCATCGAAAACTCATGTGGTGAAAATCATGTGATTTTTCAGAATAAAATTAAGCACTTCAAATTGATCATGTACAATCCCATTGACGGCAGAAAGATTCATCAATTATCATGTCCAGTCACAGCCCAATTAACCCACATAAAATGGCCCGGAAGATTATCAAACCCTTCATCATTGGTCACAACCGTGCAATGATTTCTTTGGCCAAGGCAAGCGATCAAAAGATCAAAATCACTCATTTTTTTACCCTTTTTCCGTAGCAGTGCCTTGATGCGCCCAAATATTTTCCAGTCTTCAATGGTCAAAGACAAAAGATTTGCAAATTTGGTCAGGATTTCGATTTTTTGAATATTTTGTGATTCACGCTTAGAAAGAGCAGCGCCGTAATAAAGCTCCGCTAAAGTAACCTCGCTCATATACAAGATTTCATCATCATCAAGCGAGCGGACTGCTTGAATGACATGAGATTCTTCACAGCTACGCTTTTCAGGCGTTTTTTCCAGCCCATTTATCAAATAAATGCAGTGATTGGTATCAAGTAGATAAGTCATTTAGCAGAGGGGAACCTTTAATTCTGACCGAGTGCGAGCGGATTTTATCTCTCTGATCCATGCTTCCGAATCCTCATACCCATCAAACCTCTCCAACATATCCAGCAGTTGATGGCGCTCTTTTTTGGTCAATCCCTTCTCCGGTTCCAAAATCACCCGAAAAGTTTCCCCCGGGTCAATTTCTATCGCACGTACCCAGGACGAAGGAATTTCACTGCCTTTGATGTGATCAGCGATGATCGTGGTCATGTCATTTTCCTTTAATTTTGGAATATTGTCGAATAATTTATAAAAATCATACCACATTCAGCCATTTTTGCCAAATGTTTCCTCCGCTCAATCAAATATTCCATAAATATTTGTAAAGTTAAGGATAAGTCCACCCTGGTGATTAAGAATACAGAGGCAAAGACATTTCAGCCATATTATCTGTATCCAAATCCGGTTATACTTTTGAAAGAACGTTCCTGTCGAGCATGGAGATCACCTCCTCTCTGGTTATGTTTCGAAATCTGTTTATGATAAACAGACCTGTTACGTTCAAGGCATCTTTAGCAGACTGCCTGGAGTAAACTTTATTTATTTCCCGTTTCCAATCGCGGCTCTTAGAAAGGAGTTCTGCTTTGTCCATTGTCAGGGATACGGTAAACGGAGCAAGAACGATCAATCTCGGATCGATTGCAACAAGTTTTTCTTCCGTATAATCCGTCAATACAATTTCCTGAAACGATTTCGCAAGTTCCGTACCAGCTTCTTCGCTGAAGGCTTTTACCGAAATGGCCGCTGTTTTGTAAGCTTTATCCGTATATATAATCCCGGCAACGACCTGGTTTTCAAATTTGTCCTGAGTACATGCAAGCGTAATCCTCGACACCAGTCTATATCGGATGAATTTATCCGCATATCCTTGAAATTCGATATAAACCCGTTTTCCGCCGCCTTCCAGCAAAGGAATAGCTTCCGTGTCGGGTTCCATCCGTTTTTCCTTGAGTACCACGGCTCGAAAAGTGTATTTTTCAGCTTCCTCCGGCGCTATGCCCAGCAGTTTTAACACTGCCGGGCCTCCGATCCCCATCAGGCGGAGAAACGGTTCGTCTGTTCCGAGCTGCTTTGTTCGCTTCTTTTTGCTCATATTTTTTCCTTTAGGTTTATAAAATGATTTATATCATAATCCGGCAGCAAAATACAATCCCTGTTTGCCGGGTGGAAAGCAGGGTTTTTGAGATTGCGAATTGTTGCAAAAAATGTTGGATTTCGCTGTCGGTCAATTCCTGGAATGATCTAAAAAAAAATTCAAACTCCACAAAAAATGTAAATTAACTTTGGAAAAAATAAAGAATGCTGATATTGCTGATAAGATTGATATGAAAAAAGGAGATAAATATGTTCGATTCCCAAGTTTTTGCATTCATGATAGTAGCTGCCGTACTTACGATAACCCCCGGAGCTGATACTATGCTTGTGCTTCGGAATGTGATCCGGGGCAGCCGCAAAGACGGTATTGCCACGACATTCGGCATCTGTTCCGGGCTTTTTGTCCATGCTCTTCTGTCAGGACTCGGCGTTTCCATTATCCTGATGCACTCGGCAGCACTTTTTCATGTAATCAAGACTGTGGGAGCCTTTTATCTGGTCTGGCTCGGTTTTCAGTCCATACGAAGTGCTGTAAAATCGGAGGCAGATGATGATAAAAACGATGAAAATTTTGAAAAATTGACTTCCGTTCGTAAATGCCTGACAGAAGGTTTTTTCACAAATGTTCTCAATCCAAAGGTAGCGATTTTTTACCTTGCTTTTCTGCCCCAGTTTATAGGGCCTGGTGACAATGTCATTATAAAATCCATGATTCTTGCCAGCATTCATTATATTATGGCCATCTGCTGGCTTTGCGGACTGTCCGCTTTTCTGGACAAATCCAGACGATTTGTCGAAAAAGCATCTGTCCGACGAATGACAGAAGGTTTTTGCGGCATGATTCTGGTGGGACTCGGCATACGGCTCATGCTCGAAAAGCGTTGAATTTCATATGTCTGATAAAAACACTTACCCCTTGATTTGCAATACCTGCCCTTGAAATTGTATAATAGATATTATCGACATATTTTTGTTATCAGATATATTTTGAAAAAAAGGATTTTGCATTATGGGCCTGGACAATGACATTCACGTATGCGATCTGGTGGATATGAACGACCCTTTCTGTGTAATGGCCGAAGTCAGGGGTATTATAGCAAGGATGTTCCCTGATTTTGATTGTGAAACACTTGACAAGGTGTTCGACGATATTCTACGGCTCTTTGCGGGACAATATCCCGGATATCTCAAATGCAATACCCATTATCACAATCTCAGGCATACAACAGATGCATTCATGGCGATGATACGTCTAATTCATGGTGCCATTCTGGGAGGCTGGCATATCAATCAGAAGAACGTCATGCTCGCCATGGTAACAACATTGATGCATGATACCGGTTATATTCAAAAAACGACCGAATCTTCTGGAACAGGGGGCCAGTACACTCTGGTACATATCGAACGTTCCATCCTGTTTTTACAATCGTATTTTTTAAAAAACCGGCTCTTTGTTTCATCTATCAAAGACTGTTCAGACATACTCAGATGCACCGGTTTTGATACCAGCGTTGATAAAATCCGGTTCAAGACACCCCAGATCGAACTTATGGGAAGACTGCTGGGAACCGCTGATCTGATAGGCCAGATCGGGGATATAACCTATATAAAAAAACTGCCCCATCTTTATCAGGAATTTATCGAAGCAAATATAGAAGGCTATGAAACGGAAATGGATATTTTCGACAAAACCTTCGCTTTTTACCAGATCACAAGAAAACGCATAGACAATGACCTGGGTAATATGCCCCGTTTTTTACCCAATCATTTCAAATCCAGGTTTCGTATAGACCAGGATCTTTATTACCTGGCAATGGAAAAAAACATCAGTCAATTAAATCATATGCTCGAAAATGGGCATGAATCTTTTAAGAAAGCCTATAAAACCCGATATGGACGAACAATTCACTAATAATAAATCTTTGATATCGATTCTCTGTTCCCAGTATTTTCTCTATTTTGGAATGCTGGGAATTTTTTTACCCTGGTTTAACCTGTACTGTCATCATATCGGTTTTTCAGGTCATGAGATTGGAATCATTTCAGCTGTCAGGTCTGTTGTAACCGTGATATTTCCTCTGGTATGGGGGGCTGTTGCAGATCGTTTTCAGGCAAGAAGGCCGATATATATTCTGGTCAATTTTGTCAGTGCCAGTATATGGACACTTTATATCTTTACCGAAGATTTCAAGCTCATGATCATAATCACTATTTTTTACACTATTTTTTATGCCCCTGTAATAGCTTTTTTAGAAGCCTTTGCAATAGATGTTTTAGGCCAGGCTAAAAAAGATTACGGGCGTCTCAGGGTATGGGGAACCATAGCTTTTATCATCATGGTAGCAATATTTGGAAAGATCATCGATTTTTTCTCAATCAAGGTCATTTTATTTGCCATACTTGCAGGATCTTTTCTTCAGGCTGTAATTTCTTTGAAAATTCCTGAAACAAAAGTGATGAATACGAAGGCTTTCAAGGTTGAAACCGAATTTTTAGCGAAACCGAAAACCATAGTTTTTCTGTTCTGTGCTTTTTTAATGCTGGTAAGCCACGGCGCGTATTACGGTTTTTTTTCCATCCACCTTGAAGAAATCGGCTGCGGCCCTGTTTTTATCGGTCTTTGCTGGGCTTTTGGGACAGCGTCTGAAATAGCGATAATGATCAATTCAAGAAAAATTTTCCAACGATTTAAAATCGAGCATATCCTTGTTTTTTCATTGATGACAGCATCAGTAAGATGGCTGATTCTCAGCATGTCATCATCGCCATCGATAATCTTCTTATCACAGTTGCTCCATGCTGTAACATACGGAACTTTCCATGTTGGCAGCATTTTGTACATCGACACGCTGGCCCCGGAGTCTGCTAAAACAACGGGGCAGGCCATTAACAACGCTTTAACCTACGGGCTTGGCATGATGGTCGGATTTTTTTTCACCGGATATCTTTTCGAATCTATGGGCATGTTTAAAGTCTTTGGAATTTGCAGCATTGTCGCATTGGCAGGAGGGATTTTGTTTTTTGGGTTTTATCGATTTGAAGGCGCGACAAATCATCAATAACTGTGTTGTCCAAATAATCAAACATCATCAAGTTCATGTCTTAAATCCCTTGTCATAAGACGGTGCAGACATTCTTTCGGGGAGGCATCGTTATAAAGTATTTCATATACTTCATGACATATGGGCATCTCGACATTGAGCTTTTTCGACAGGTTGAAAATAGACTTTGCACTTTTGACACCTTCTGCCACCATACGCATTTCGGAAAGAATTTCTTTGATCTTTTTGCCCTGACCGATTTTTTTTCCTACGGTATGATTTCTGGAGACATCGCCAGTACAGGTTAGTACCAGATCCCCCATGCCGGCAGGGCCTGTGAATGTGCGGGGGTTGGCTCCCATTTCCAGTCCCAGCCTTCGCATTTCGGCAAGCCCTCTTGTGATAAGGGCAGCTCGCGTGTTGAGACCAAGTCCGAGTCCGTCTATTACGCCTGCTGCAATAGCTATGACATTTTTCACAGATCCGCCCAGTTCCGCGCCAATCACATCGTCACTGGCATAAACTCTGAATGAGGGTGTTGCAAAAACCTGTTGAACGAATTGTGCTGTCTCAATATTTTTTGAAGCTGCCGTGACCACAGTGGGTACGGCTTCTGCAACCTCACGGGCAAAGCTTGGCCCGGACAGGACTGCAAAATTTTCTCTTAAAATTTCCGGCAGAGTCTGTCCTATCACCCCGTCCATAGTAAGCAGAGTTTCGTTCTCGATCCCTTTTGAAGCGGTGACAACTATGGTGTCATTCGCTAATTTCCCTGCCATTTTTTGGGTGGTTTCTCTCATGGTGTGGGAAGGCACAACGATCAAAAGCAGATCTTTATCGGAAATGACAGAGTCCAGGTCATTGGATGGAACAAGGTTTTCTACAAGCTTGATACCTGGCAGAAAAACTTTGTTCTCTCTTTCCTTTTCGATCTGTTCGCACACATCTTCTTCAAAAACCCAAAGGTCTATTTCATAACCTTTGCCTGCCAGCAACTGGGCAAGGGCTGTTCCCCAGCTGCCGGCACCTGCAACACCGATTTTTATATCATTCGGGTTCTTGCTCGGATTCATCTTTCTGATCTCCTGATTTTTCTTTCCGATCTTCGGATTTATTTTCCAGGTCATGAACAGATTCTTCTACTTCTCCCTGTTCTTCTACCTGGCTGTCTTGAGACGATTCTTCGGATTCGTTTTCCCCTGAGCCTTCAGCCTCAGCAGAAGCATCTTCACCGTTTCCATCGTCCTGATCATGTTCTTCGCCTTCTTCGTTCTCTTCCCCTTCAGCGAGTTTAGCTGCACCAACCACCTGCTCTCCGTTTGAAAGCCCCATGAGTTTTACCCCCTGGGTATTCCGGCTGATCACATTGATACTGCTTATGGGCATACGTATTATTCTGCCAGTATCGGTTATGAGCATAAGATCTTCATCTGCTTTTACCAGAATGATGCTTATGACAAGGCCGTTTCGTTCGCTTGTTTTGATCGTTATGACACCTTTACCGCCTCTTCTCTGGGTCGGATATTCATCCACGGAAGTTCTTTTTCCAAAACCATTTACGGTCGCGGTGAAAAGAGTCTGATCCTCACCCAGAACTTCCATGCCCATAATTCGATCATTTTTGGCCAGTCGCATACCGAATACTCCGATAGCTGTTCTGCCCGTCGAGCGGATATCTGATTCTTTAAACCTGATCGCCTTACCCTGAGCCGAGCCTAGGAAAATATTCATCTGCCCGTCGGTAATTTTAGCGGATATGAGTTCATCTCCCGGTCTCAATCCTATGGCTATTATGCCGTTTACGCGGGGCCTTGAGAATGCCATGAGATCGGTTTTTTTGACCAGGCCGTTTCGAGTGGCCATCATGATATTGTGGCCAGGTTCAAATGCCTTGACATCAAGTACAGCTGTAACTTTTTCGTTTTTATCCAGATTCAGGTGGTTTACAAGGGCTTTACCCTGGGCTGTGCGGCCTGCCTGGGGAATTTGGTAGACTTTGCACCAGTAAACCTTGCCCATATTAGTGAAAAAGAGGAAAGTGTCATGAGTGGATGCCACAAAAAGATGTTCCACAAAATCCTCTTCACGGGTGGTCATCCCGGTTTTCCCTTTGCCGCCGCGTCTCTGGTTCTGATAGACTGTTAGGGGAGTTCTTTTGATATAACCGGTTTTGGATACGGTAACAACCATATCTTCCTGGGTAATCATGTCTTCAATTGTGATTTCCCGTGAAGCTTCCATAATTTTCGTGCGTCGTTCATCCCCGAACTCGGCCTGAATTGTGTCGAGTTCACTTTTCACGATTTCGAAAACCAGGTAATCGCTGCCGAGTATTTCTTTGTATTTGGCAATATCTTTTAAAATACTTTCATATTCTTCTATGATTTTTTCACGTTCAAGCCCTGTCAATCTGTGCAGGCGCATGTCAAGGATGGCCTGGGCCTGAATTTGGGTCAAACCAAAATTTTCTACCAGCTTTTCCTTTGCCTCGGCAGAATTTTTTGAGCTGCGGATCATTGCTACCACTGCATCAAGATTGTCCAGAGCGATTTTGAGACCTTCAAGGATATGAGCTTTTTCTTCAGCTTTTTTCAAATCAAACTTGGTTCTGCGAATGATTATTTCCTTGCGATGGGCAATGAAATGGGTCAGCAATTCTTTCAGACTCAGTACCTTTGGCCGATTGTTGACCACTGCCAGAAATATTATGCCAAAGCTGTTTTCCATCTGTGTATGCTTGTACAACTGGTTGATCACGACCTCTGCATTGTGATCCCTCTTGACTCCCATTGCAATTCGCATGCCTTCCCTGTCGGACTCATCCCGGATATAACGGATTCCTTCTATATCCTTGTGTTTCATCAAGGTTGCGATTTTTTCGACGAGCCTGGCCTTGTTCACCTGATAAGGAAGCTCTGTCACCACAATGGTTTCACCGCCTTTTTTCTTCTCCTCTTCGATTCCAGTCTTGGCCCGAACCCGGATAATACCCCGTCCTGTCTTATATGCAGAATGAATTCCCGCAGTGCCGTGAATTATTCCTGCTGTGGGAAAATCAGGGCCGGGAATCAGTTGGATCAGGTCTTTCAATTCGATATCCGGATTGTCGATCATGGCCTTGATCCCGCTTATGACCTCGGATAGATTATGGGGTGGAATGTTCGTTGCCATTCCAACTGCTATGCCTGAAGATCCGTTGATCAGAAGTGAAGGAATCATGGAAGGCAGAACAGTTGGCTCGGAAAGAGATTCATCATAGTTTGGAGTGAACTCGACTGTTTCTTTCTCCAGATCTTCCATAATCTGGTGAGTAATACGTGTCATCCTGATTTCGGTATAACGCATGGCAGCAGGAGGATCACCATCCACAGAACCGAAATTTCCCTGACCGTCCACCATAGGGTAGCGGAGGGAAAAATGCTGTGCCATGCGGACGATTGTATCATAAACGGCTGTGTCACCGTGAGGGTGGTATTTACCGATACAATCACCCACGATACGGGCTGATTTTTTATACGCCTTGTTCCAGTCGTTCTTCAGTTCGTGCATGGCAAAAAGAATCCGGCGATGAACCGGTTTCAAGCCATCGCGTACATCAGGAAGCGCTCTTCCGATAATCACGCTCATAGCATAGTCGAGATATGATTTTTTCATCTCTTTTTCTATGCTTATGTCAGTCAGTCTGTCTGAATCCATCATGATTTATATCCAGTTCTTTTATTAATTATCATCATTAACGATAAAGGAAAACTCATATCATATTACAGGCTGCAATACAAATAACAAATTGGTTGCTTTGATAAAATCCGGGACAAAAAATTTCATATTCTGTTTGATTTCCGGATTGCTTATTGAAAATTCTATGTATGATATATTAATTTATAGATATATGCAGGATTACAAATCCTGCTCGATTTTTCAGGCAAGATGTGATAATATCTTTACATAAATTTCTGCACATAAAATTTCCAGAACCTCAAAAACTCACTGTACTCCAGGTAACGGGGAAGCATCGAAAATATTGACTATGAGAAAGTGTTATAAAACCTATGTGCAGATTATTTCTGATATCTGATACTGCCAAAGAATAAATCATCTCTGCATATCCTGGCACACAACGTGCTTATAAATATGAATAGGTAGTTTGCCTGGCCAAAGATGCGGTCAGCAGACGTTTTGAACGTGAAACCGTGAAAATAAATTATATTACATAGGGGGGAACAAACCAGATGATTACAATCGACGGTTCATATGGAGAAGGCGGCGGCCAGATCCTTCGCACATCCCTGGCTCTGTCTCTGGTGACCGGGCAGCCTTTTACAATAGAAAATATACGGGCAGGCCGTAAAAAGCCGGGCTTAATGCGACAGCACCTGACCGCAGTCAACGCTGCAACTCAAATCGGCAATGCAGAAGTTTCGGGGAACCAGATCGGCTCACAGCAAATTTTTTTCGAACCAAAAGAGATAAGGCCAGGTTCATATCGGTTTGCCGTTGGAACTGCTGGCAGCACGACTCTGGTGATGCAGACAGTACTGCCCGCCCTTATGGTTGCAGACGGACCTTCGGAACTGGTCATAGAAGGCGGCACACATAATCCTTATGCGCCTCCCTTTGATTTTCTTCAAAAAGCATTTTTACCCCTGATCAATCGTATGGGAGTAAAAATTACAGCAGACCTTGAAAAACCAGGCTTTTATCCCGCAGGAGGAGGATGCTTTAGCATTCATATCGAGCCTTGTGGAAAATTGTCCGGCCTGGAAATCATCAAAAGGGGGGAAATTGTACGCCGTAAAGCCACAGCCTATGTGTCCAAAATTCCAGATCATGTGGCAAAGCGTGAGCTGAAGGTGATTGCAAAAAAGCTCAACTGGGATAAAGAATTTCTTTTTATCGAAGAAGTGAAAAATTCTCCCGGCCCGGGCAATATTCTGACATTGGAAATCGAAAGCGAATCCATAACCGAAGTATTCACCGGCTTCGGAGAATATGGAGTTCGTGCTGAACAGGTAGCAGCATCAACAATCAAGGATGTTAGGGAATATCTTGCGTCCGAAGCCCCGGTGGGACGTTATCTGGCTGACCAGTTAATAGTGCCTGTGGCCCTTTCGGGGGGAGGAAAAATTCGTACTCTTCCACCAACACGCCATACAACGACAAATATTGATGTACTTGTGCAGTTTTTAAACATGGATGTCCGTCTGAATGATCTTGGTAATCATGTCTGGGAAATGGAAATAAGGAGACAGTCATGAACTTGAAACAACTGGCAAAACTCGGCCTTCAAAAAGGAAAACAGATGGATGCAGCTATATCTGCACTATCATCTGCTTCCAGAACCGGGATGCAAAAAAGAAAAATGAAAAGAGTAATAAAGAGTATCATAAATAATCCTCAGCTCTTTCTTGATGATCCTGTTTTCGGGCAATTGGCTGCGCTATGCGGGGAAAGCATGAAAAAACCCGAAAATCATGTTCTTCGCGAATCTCCGGCCCCTTATGAAAAATGGGGAACAGATATTGACGAGGGTGCTTTGAGTCAGATGAAAAACGCCTGTTCCCTGCCGATTTCCATACAGGGTGCATTGATGCCCGATGCACACTTGGGATATGGCCTGCCCATAGGCGGAGTTCTTGCTGCTGAAAACGCAGTTATTCCTTTTGCTGTTGGAATGGATATAGCGTGTCGAATGAAATTATCGGTTTTCGATATGCCGGTATCCCATATCAGGGATGAAAAGCAGAGGTTGATAAAAGCTGTTGAATCGGAAACCAGGTTTGGTGTGGGAGTGAAGTTTAAAAACAGACGGCAGCATCCGGTGATGGACGAAGACTGGTCGGTAAGTCCTGTCACAAAAGCTTTGAAAGACAAGGCGTGGGGGCAATTAGGCACAAGCGGATCTGGAAATCATTTTGTGGAGTTTGGAAAGCTTGAACTTTATGAAAAGGAACTGGGGCTTGAACCCGGAATTTATCCCGCTCTTTTAAGCCACAGCGGAAGCCGGGGTACAGGAGCAGAAGTAGCTGGCCATTACAGCAGGCTGGCAAAAAAAATTCATCCTGACCTTCCAAAAGAACTGGCATCACTGGCATGGCTCGAATTAAACACAGAAGAAGGGCAGGAATACTGGGCGGCTATGGAATTGATGGGCAGGTATGCGGCTGCCAGTCATGAATTGATACATAAATATATTGCCGCACATCTCGGGCTTGAGATAACGGCTCAGTTGGAAAATCATCATAATTTTGCATGGAAGGAAAAACACATGGGCATGGATCTGGTTGTGCATAGAAAAGGCGCAACTCCTGCCGGGCCGGACGCTATGGGCATAATACCTGGATCAATGGCAACTCCTGGTTATGTAATCCGGGGAAAAGGAAACGCTGCCTCCCTTCATTCCGCATCACATGGAGCAGGGCGGCTCATGAGCAGAAAGGCATCCAAAAAACGTTTCAAATGGAAAGATGCTGAAAAGCTTCTGTCAGACCAGAAAATAACTCTGCTTTCCGCTGGCCTGGACGAAGTGCCTATGGCTTACAAAGATATTGATGCTGTTATGGATGCACAAAAAGATCTGGTGCATGTTCTAGCCAGGTTCGATCCAAGAATTGTTAAGATGGCTCCTTCGGGGCAGAGACCGAAATTTGATCGATAGTGTGCTTGATCCTGTTCGGATTTTCTGTTGTTTTTTAACTTCTTATATGGCAGCGTATATAAAATATGTGGCAGGAATTTTTTATTTTTTAACCTTTAACAATAATATTTATATTTCAGGAGGGATTTGTGGGTGATACAGAAAAGGAAAGACTTGAAGAAGCAATAGATAAAAACAGGCAGGAAATAAAATCCGACAGGATGGATATGTCTTTTGGTGAGCTTATCAATATGTATGAAGACGGTGAGTTAATAGTTTCTCCAGGATATAAGAGAAACTTCACATGGAGTGTTACAAATCAAACAAAATTCATCGAATCAATTTTAATTGGAATCCCCTTTCCGCCTGTTTTTGTAGCAGAATATGAAACTAACATTTGGGAAGTGGTTGACGGACTGCAAAGAATGTCTACAGTGTTGTCATTTTTTGGAAAACTCAAAGATGAGAAGAAAAACAATTTAACTTTATCCGAGGGGGGGATTATAAAGGAATTAGATGGTATTACGATAGACTCAATACCATTAAGATATAAATTAATGTTAAAAAGAGCGGTTTGTCGTGTTGAAATATTAAGAATTGAAAGCGGATGTGATATGAAATACGAATTGCTCAAACGACTCAATAGTTCAATGTCGGTGGCTTGAAATTGACTCTATTCGGAATAGCATAGCAAATGGATTTTGACAAAAAAATTGACAACCTGATTGATGAAATCGAATCTGAACGAGATTGGAGAGCGAAAGAATTTCAAATTATCAAGGATATGTATTTCAGTATCAGGGAAGATAAAAAAGAGCGATTTTATAGTACATATTCCATGATGTGCATCCCTATGATTTATGCTCATTGGGAGGGATTTTGTGCCACATTGTTCAGACACATAACAAATTTTCTTAACGGTTTAAATTTAAAACCGGATCAAGTAACAATCAAATTGTTTACATTCGCCCAATCGAAAACTTATGATTATTTAAAAGGGAAGCATAGCTTTGAGCAGAAATGTAAATTCTCGACAAAATTTATGGATCTGCAAAAGAAAAACGTGAAATTGAACAAGAAGTTTGATACCAAATCAAATTTGAAATTTGATCCTTTATCCGATATGTTGGATTTATTCGATATTGAGCATTCAAGTCTTCAAAAATATAAAGCAAAACTCGACAGACTGGTTGAAATAAGAAACAATATTGCACATGGAGAGAACAGTATAATAGTTGATGACGAAATGCTATATTTCTATTCAGGGTTTATAATCGAATTGATTGATGAAATAATTGTGAAATTTGATCTTTTTTTACGTAACAAGCAATTTCTGAATAGCACGAAGGCATAGATTTTACTACAGATAACCGCCCTACTATGCTGCTGCGCGATGTTAGTTTAATTTGGGCTTAAAGGCCCAAGCATCAAGGGCCTGGGCATCAACACCATTACATGCTGTAAGTAGCACAGGCATCATCCGACTCCCAGGCTGTCACTCGTGAGACCCTTACTTCCGGCTTCATATCATCTATGAGGATCTGAAGCTGGTTTGCTATGTAACATGCTATGTTTTCAGAAGACGGGGGAGTGTTGTCATCGAAATATTCAAGCTCGTTTAAAAATTTGTGATCAAGCCTGGCTCGGATTTCAGCAACATGCTGCTTGAGTTCTCCAAAATCGATGAGTACACCGGCGTTATTGAGTTTGTCTCCGACCACACACACTTCTATTTTCCAGTTGTGTCCGTGCAGATTTTCGCATTTTTTGGACACCATCTTCAGTTGGTGGGCAGCAGCAAAATCTGTGATTATTTTTAGCTCATACATAGCTTTTACACTGATCCTTTCTCAAAAAGAGCCGATTCAAAAAAATCCGTCTGTCGATACTGACAGGATCTGATTTCCGTTCAGGTATGCCGAACATACATTCGCTGTTTCTGATTACCGCCTCAGATTACCGTTTCGGACTATCGGGCTGTCGCCTTTGTTGAATCGCCTTTGAACAGATTTTTGATCTTGGTGGTAAATTTTGTTTCCTCAAGTTTAGCGAAGTCTCTCAGCAAAGATTCCTGTTTTTTATTTAAATTGGTCGGAGTCTTGATGTCCACCTGTATTATCTGATCTCCAGGTCTGCCATTTCTTAGTGAGGTAATGCCCTCGCCCGGAAAGCGAAAAATTTCTCCAGGCTGAGTTCCCTTTGGAACCTTCAAGGTTTTCTCACCTTTCAAAGTGGGTACCTCGATTTTATCACCTAATGCGGCCTGTATGAATGAAATCGGAATCTGGCAGATTACATGAATATCTTTTCTTTCGAAAAAATCATGGGGTTCCACATGAATAACTACATACAGATCTCCTGCAGGGCCTCCATATGAGCCTGCTTCCCCTTCACCGGTCAACCTCAACCTTGAGCCTGTATCAACGCCTGCCGGAATTTTTACCGAAACACGCTTGCTGATCTTGACTTTGCCAGCGCCTCTGCATTCATGACATGGGTCAGAAATAAACTGGCCATTGCCTCTGCACTGGGAGCAGGTGGTTCTGAGGGTAAAAAAACCCTGAGTTCTCTGTACCTGGCCGGAACCATTACATTGAGGGCATTGCTGAGGCCGTGAACCAGGCTTGCATCCATCTCCGCGACATTCGGTGCAGGTTTCCATTTTATCAATGGAAATTTCACTTTCCTTGCCGAACACCGCGTCCATGAAACTGAGTTTCATGTCATAACGCAGATCAGCGCCGCGATTAGCCCGACTCCTGGAGCGTCTGCCAGAAGAAAAACCGAAAAAATCCTCGAATATATCGCCGAAACTCGAAAAAATGTCATTGAAATCACCAAACCCGGAAAAACCGCTTCCTTCGAGTCCTTCATGACCGTACTGGTCATATAAGTTCCGTTTCTGGGGATCTCTCAACACCTCATAGGCTTCGGCAGCTTCTTTGAACTTCTCTTCAGCTTCCTTGTCACCCGGATTTCTATCCGGGTGATGCTTCATGGCCAGTTTTCTGTAACTGCTCTTGATCGCATCATCTGTGACGTTTCGATCAACGCCCAGAATTTCATAATAATCCCTTTTACCCGCCATACCTTTAATATACCATAGTTTGATGTCATCAGTTCGGATACACAAATTCCGTGGATATAAAAACCCTGCCGCCTTCCGATATGCAAGAAATTAATGCAGAATTAGCTGATGTCAATGGAAGAATCTATCCCATGAATTCCCTGCGGACAATCGTATCTTTCAACCATCTTATGTCATCTTTGTCTGGATATTCTATGGTATAATGCAGCCCCCTGCTTTCTTTTCTATACATGGCGCTGCGGATAATCAGTTCCGCTACAGTAGCAATGTTTCTCAATTCAACCAGATCGGATTCGACTTTGAAATTCCAGTAATATTCCTTGATCTCGTTTTGTATGATATCGATTCTCCGCTGTGCCCTTGCCAGCCGTTTATCCGACCTGACAATACCAACATAGTTCCACATGAGGCGTCGGATTTCATCCCAGTTATGGGAAACCATGATCAACTCGTCACTGTCGGTGGTTCCGGTTTCATCCCATTTGCTGATTTCAGGCATGGAAATGGCATTGGATGTTTTGATCTCACTTATTGCCTGTCTGGCAGCCCTTCGGGCATACACCAGGGCTTCCAGCAGGGAATTACTGGCCAGGCGGTTTGCGCCGTGGAGTCCTGTACATGCGGTTTCTCCGATTGCATAAAGCCTGTGGATATCGGTTCTGCCGAATGTGTCTGTCATGACCCCTCCGCACATGTAATGGGCAGCAGGCACCACCGGTATGGGATCGGTTGTCATATCAATGCTGAAAGAAAGACATTTTTTATAAAGGGTGGGAAACCGCTTTTTGACAAATTCGGAATCCTTGTGGGAAATGTCTAAAAACACATGCTCATGCCCGCTTTTTTTCAGTTCAGTATCAATGGCCCGCGCCACTATATCACGACATGCCAGATCTTTTTGAGGGTGATATTTTTCCATGAAAGGAGTGCCGTTGAAATCTTTTAAAATCCCTCCTTCTCCTCTGACAGCTTCTGATATCAAAAAATTCTTGGCATCTGGATGATACAGGCAGGTGGGATGAAACTGAACAAACTCCAGGTTGGACACGCTGGCGCCTGCCCGGTATGCCATAGCTATGCCATCACCAGTGGCAACATCGGGATTGCTCGTGTAAAGATAAACCTTACCTGTTCCCCCTGTGGCCAGCAGTATGACTTTTGCTCCAAAGGTTTTGACATGGCTTGATTCTGTATCAAGAATATAAGCACCGCAGCAGAACACATCCTGGGCAGATTGCATCAATCCTTTTTTCATGCGGGTCGAAAATGATATCAGATCAATTGCAATATGATCTTCGAAAATTTTTATATTTTCATTGCTTTCAACCTGCGCGACAAGGGCTTTTTCGACCTCCATGCCGGTCATATCCAGGGCATGAACGATCCGTTTCTGAGAATGGCCACCCTCTCTGCCAAGATCCAGAGAAGGGGATTGCTGTTGTTGTTCCCTGTCTGCGCTATCCTGCAATTCAAATTTCACACCCATATCGATCAACTCACGGATACGATCAGGCCCGTTTTTAACCACCATTTCCACAACAGCTTCGTTACAAAGGCCGTCACCTGCTTCCAAAGTATCCTCTATATGAAGATCATAAGAGTCCGTATTTCCGAAAACAGAGGCTATACCACCCTGGGCAAGGGATGTGTTCGTATCCATCATACCCTTTTTGGTCACGACAGCCACGCTGCCAACCTTAGCTGCTTCCAGCGCAAAAGTAAGGCCAGCCACGCCTGAGCCGATAATCAAAAAATCCGATTTTTCTTCCATATCAATGTCCTGCCTTGTCCAGGTAATTTTATATTTAAAAATATGCGTTAATACAGAGAAGACTTACGCTTCCGCCTGAACATATATCCCATTAATATGCCGATAATGAGAATGCTTACACCCGCATATGCTCCGTAAAGATATTGTTTCATGCTCAGATCCTTAACCCTTTTTTCCAGATATTCAAGAGTTTTGGTCTTTTCATATAATTCCTGACTGGCGATTTCATATTTCGATTGAACAGTTAAAAAATCGGCGCATTCGATTTTGAGTTTGTCATAAGCTTTATTTATTTTTTCCAGAGATTTCTGATTCTGGGCAAATTCCGAATCAAGAGTTGTATGTTCTTTGTTCCTCTGCCTGTTTTTTTCCAGCAGTTTATTATATTTATCAGTCAATTCTTTATGCTTTTTATTAAGTGCTGCCAGCTCCAGTTCATTGGGCCGCTTCTTGGTCAGATAACGGTTTAATACCCACCCTTTTTTATTGTTAGGCAGCGTGACATGCGCCCATCCGCCTTCATGTCCGATAACATTGACCTTCTGTCCAGAAAGAATATTGTCAATGACCTTGCGGCTGATACCAGGCCCTGTTCTCAAGGTAATTTTTATGATATCATTGACATACATGGTTTCAGCCTGCGCTGTAACTGCCGCGCACAAACAAAAAATTCCCGCTAACCATATGAACCGCCTCATAAGAAAACCTCTCTGTATTGGTTTTGTTTATCATTGCCGACATTCTAATGTTCAACATTTACAAAGCAAAATATCATCCATGTAAACCATATACATTTGATATGAAAAAGATGCCGACATATGGTTCCTGTTATCTCCAGATGAATACGTCTTTGTGTTCATCAAGTGTTATTTTGTGTTGAAAAAACGGATTCTGTCAATAAATTCTTTAAAAATCCGTTCAGATATGATACCTGATAATATAAAAAATAAGGGATTATTACCAAACCAGAAAAAGAGGTTGTACCTTATGATAATATTCGATTTACAGTGTTCAAATGGTCATGGCTTTGAAGGGTGGTTCGAAGATACTGAGGCATTTGAAAACCAGAATAAAAAAAGACTGATCGCATGTCCCGTGTGCAATGATACCGATGTGTCAAGAGTACCATCCACTTTCGCTATCAAATCATCCGGCAGGCAGGAGAAAGAGCTGTCGGAAACTCCGCCAGACAAAAATCTACCGGCAGATCCGGTCGATATTGGCAATAAACTTATGACATTTATAGATAATAACTTCGATAATGTCGGCTGCGATTTTGCAAAAGAAGCTCTGAAAATTCATTATGGAGCTTCAGAGCCGAGAAACATTCGGGGTGTCAGTACGGATAAAGAGGAAGAAATGCTTAAAGAAGAAGGGATAGATTTTTTCAAAGTACCCTCTTCCGCACCGACAGAGACAGAAAATTAAATTCGTTTACGCCATCGCCTTTACAAATTTTTCCAGAGTTTTCAAATCATTGACGTTACACAGGCTTCCTGGCCATTTGTCTGGCAGGGTCTTTTTTACAAGCCCTGTCAAAACCTTTTTAGGCCCGACCTCGACAAAGACTTCCACATCATCTGCTATAAGGCCAAGCATTGTATCGTACCATCGTACAGGAGAACATATCTGATCGACCATCATTGACCGAATTTTTCCCGGATCTGCACAGGTATCGGCTGTAACATTGTGAACCACAGGAATATTCGGTGCTGTAAACTCTATTTCGTCCAGAAATCCTGAAAACTCCTGTTTCGCCCCTTTCATCAAACGACTGTGCCATGCACCGCTGACTTTCAATTTTATTGCTTTGTTTCCCAGGGATTTAGCCAGATCTGCAACCTCTCTGCAAGGATCTGGAGAACCAGTAATTACAATCTGCTTTTCCATATTATGGTTGGCTACGCTGACCTCACCATCGACTTGTTCTGTCAAACGGGTAACCTCATCAATCGTCAGGCCGATGACAGCATACATAGCGCCGTCATATTTTACCGATTCCCTGTCCATCAACAGACCTCTTTTATTGACCATCCGCACTCCGTCAAATCTGGAGACAGCACCGGCGGCACACAGCGCTCCATATTCGCCGAGGCTGTGGCCCGCTGCCATATCCGGTTTTATTCCGGCATATTCTATGGCAGCAAGACATGAAAGGCTTATGGCCATCATGGCAGGCTGCAGATTGACCGTTCGAGTAAGTTCTTCCATAGGCCCTTTGAAACAGAGATTTGCGATATTAGCCTTTGCCACATCATCGGTCATCTCAAAAATTTCTCTTACAAAATCATATTCTTCATACAGATCAAGTCCCATACCGACTGCCTGGGAACCCTGGCCGGGAAATAAAAATGCGGTTTTCTTCAATTCGTTTTCCTCCGTGACCCTCATTCAATCGAGCCTGAAAAGTTTTTTTGCCATGTCCAGGTAAAGGGATTTTTCCTTATGAAATCCGTTGCCTTTCAAAAACAGGGTCGGATCATGCAGAATCTTGTTTATCATAGACTCTGACATCCGAAACAGGGCTTTATGATCAGCTTCGGATAATCCGTTCATGGATTGAGCGGTTTTTTTGATTTCCGATCTGGCTATACCCTCCATTTTTTTTCTTAACGCTATGATGACCGGCACCACATCAAGACTTTCATACCATTTTTTAAAGCTTAAAACTGCCTCATCTATGATTCTTTCAGCCCTAGCAGCCTCTTTTTGCCTGTCTTTGATATTCTCATCAATGACATCTTTCAAGTCATCAATATCATAGACATATGCGTTGTTTAACTTGTTGATGGCAGGATCGATATCTCTTGGCACCGCTATATCAATAAAGAAAACAGGCCGATTTTTGCGGCTTCGCATGGCTTTTTTGACCATGTCCCGGTTCAGAACGAAGTCAGGAGAACCTGTGGAACTGATGATTATATCCATATGCTTCAAAAATTCGGGTATTTCCTTGAAATGGATCGCCTGTCCGTTAAATCCTGCTGCCAGTTCCACGCCTCGTTCGAAAGTCCGGTTTGCCACATTGATATCGGAAACCTTGTGCCGGATCAGGTGTTCCACTGCTAGTTCTGCCATTTCCCCTGCTCCAATGAGCAGAACTTTTTTCCCTTCAAGATTGCCAAATATCTTCCGTCCCAGTTCGATGGCTGCATAACTGATGGAAACAGCGTGATCACCTATCCCTGTTTCGGATCTGATTTTTTTGGCTACAAAAAAAGTTTTATGGAGAACACGGTTTAAAATCACACCTGCTGTTCTTTTCCTGATCGCGCTGCGATAGGCTTCCTTGATCTGCCCTAAAATCTGGGGTTCTCCTACCATCATGGAATCAAGGCTTGATGCCACCCGGAAAACATGGCGCACCGCCTCGTATCCCTCATGTCTGTACAGATGAGGTGTAAACTTTCCAGCTGGCATATTTTTAAAATCGGAAATATAGTTCTGGGCTGCAGCAGCGGCTTTATCTATATCATCCGAAGCAATGAGTATTTCCACCCGGTTGCAGGTCGAAAAGACCATGCTCTCCTTTACAGTTGGTTCCTGCAGGAAAGTGTCAAGCATGATACATGTCTCTTCATTTGAAAAAGCGATACATTCCCTGATTTCGACCGGAGCTGTTTTATGATTGAGTCCGATTAATATAATATCGGTCATTCGATGTGTGTCAGACATATGTTTATACAAAAATTCCGATGTTAAGGGCTGTGGATGAAATAACTTCCACAACCTTGCTTGCCTTTGAATCTGTTTTCTGCGTTGCATTGATGGGTACAGACAATAAGTATCCACCCATCAATGCGCCTTGAAAACAGATCCAAATTCGGCGCAATCTTATGGAATTAATTTCATCCACAACCCTAATGATTGTTAGAGGATTTCTACCAACTGGTAAAAATTCCGTGATGCCCTTTTAAAAAAAAGTTCACGCCAAGAAAAGTGAACAGGATAACGACAAAACCGATCACCGACATAATAGCTGTCTTCTTACCCTGCCAGCCTGCAACCAGTCTTTCGTGGAGAAGAGCAGCGTAAAAAAGCCAGGTGATCACAGACAAAATTTCTTTGGGATCGTTGCTCCAGAAATGACCCCATAGTATCCGGGCATAGACAAAACCGGTTACAAGGCCAATGGTTAAAAGGGTAAAACCGGAAGCGATACATGCGTATGTTCCCGCATCCAATATATCCAGAGCTGGAAGTCTGTTGAAAAAAAACCCCCTTTTTTTGGTTTTTATAGCCCTTTCCTGTATAATATAAAGAAGACCCAGCCCACAGGCTATAGCAAGACATGCATCTCCTGCAAGTATCACGATTACATGAAAAATCAGCCAGAAATTTCCGAAAAGAGTGTTTTCAGGAACAGGGCCTGCGGGTAACAATGCGGAAACAAAGACTGCAATTGTCACCAGAGGAGCTGCGATTATACCTGTGATTTTCAGCTTGTATTTATGGACAAATATCAGAAAAACCCCGGCAGTTGCCCACCCGGCCAGACAAAGGGTCTGTTCCAGATTAAATGCGGGTATAACTCCAGATTGAAAAATATGGCTGCCTATCCACAATGTATGCACAGCAAAAGATAGGGCCATTGCCCCAAAGCCAATTTTTTCCAGATTATCCTTTTGATAAAAAAGAAAGGAAATATAACATGAAGTAGCAACCAGATACAGCAAAACACATATGATAGCGAGAATTTCCATATAGACCCTTTTATTTTTTTTTGAAATTTTCCTCAATCATAGATCGAATGTCCTGTCCATTACCAAGATAGCCCGTAAGCAGGCTTGCTATTTTTTCCATCTCCTTACGCCTTATCATATCAATCATCCTGTCGGATATAAGTTCTTTAAAAAAATTTTGCCTGCATTCGAGGTTCAAAAGATTTTCCTCTATCACTTTCCGCCTGAAAGCCCCTGCCAGGTCGAGCAGCCTGCCGTATTCCGAACCGAATTGAGCCTCAAGTTTTTTTCTCAACTTTTTTGACAGACCAGGGCTTTTTCCCATAGTAGAAATGGTCAGCATCAAATCTTTACGGCGGACAATAGAGGGCAAAGTGAAGTCACAAAGATCAGGTTGGTCGGCAATATTACATAATATCTGCCGCTTACGCGCATCCTCATAAATCTGTTTATTCAGCTTTGTATTATCTGTCGCAGCAAATGCCATGAACATGCCTTCCATATCATCGCTGCAATAAGACCTTTCCCAGAAAGTAAGAGTGGTTTTCTTGTCATTCAAAAGTTTTTTGATTCCGGCGCTGGTTACGGGGCTTACAAGGGTGACAGAAGCGCCGCAGTCAATAAGTACCTCAGCTTTTCGGGTTCCCACGCTTCCGCCGCCCACCACCAGACACTGCCGATTTTTCAAGTTTAGATCAATGGGATAATATTTCATTCAAAAATAATTTGAGCCATTGGAGTTATCGATAATTCTATCCACATTCGACAGTCATCAGATCATGAGCCAGAACAAGAGGGCCTGCCCAGGTTTTCCGGCATTGTGTTTCCACATCAGATTGATCACACTCTGGATAGAAATGGGTCAGAACGAGTTTTTTTACATTCGCTTTGTGTGCTATAGCCCCGGCAGCAGAAGGTGTGAGATGACCTTTTATCTTATGCCCGTCCGGCATAGCGGATTCGCAGATAAAAATATCGGCATTTTCTGCAAGTTTCACAAGATTTTCGCTCTCATCCGTATCACCGGAATAGACCACCGTACATCCTTTTGAATCTGTTACCCGATATGCGATACTCTCCTCATTGTGTGCAACCGGAGCGGTAAAAACACGAAACAGATTAAAATCATAAGAATCTTTGCCTGTATTGTCCAACTCGATCATAGTAAATTTTTCAAAGGGAAGCTCTATCCATTTTCCCCAGGTATTTAAAAGCCCTTTATAAAAACGGTTCAGTCCTTTTCCGCCAACAAGATTTAGCGGTATCCTGCGCCTTTGCTTATCCGGGTATTTATTGGCAAATAAAAATGCAGGCAGCTCTCCGCTGTGGTCAGGATGAAAATGGCTTAAAAAAATATGAGATATGTCAAAAATTTCGATTTCACATTCCAAAAGCCTTCTTATAGTACCTGAACCGCAGTCAAAAAGCAGGTTGTGCCTGTCGCATTGAACCAGAACAGCGCAGGAGCTTCTTTTCAAAGACGGCACACATGTGCCTGAACCAAGAATCGTGATAATCATGATAAAGAGGGTTCCTCATGTTGTTTCCGGTTTTTATCATTTTTTGTCTGGCCATAGAAGGTTTCGACCCGATCTATTATCCAGCCTGACAATTGCCGGTCATCTTCAGCGTCAACTTCCGCCTGCAATTTGTCAGTCATAATTTCTGCCCTGGCCATGCTCTTGTGGCCACCAGCCGAACCCAGAAGGCCAAAACTTCGTTTTGCCACATTTCCTGCGTTCTTGCGTACCCCGTCATTTCTGAAGACAATCACCAGTTTTTCCTCATACAGACCGGAAACGATACTCCAGCTGACCGGATTGACCCTCATGAAAAAATCGGCTATTAAAACACAGACATCTGGATTGACAACATTGCCCAGATGTACGAATACACGCCCTTTTCGAATACGCATATCATTGAGAGCATTTTTGAAATATCTTAAAAAATCGAGCCTGAGATCAGCATATTCGATCTTTCTGACCAGGTGTGGATTAGCATATTGAAATAAAAACTGGAAAGCTTTGACATCTTCCATTGATGTTTTTCTTGCAAAATTGCTCGTATCTGTCTTGATTGCATGAAACAGGCCGGATGCAAGTTTGGTGGAGGGTTTTATTTTTGCGGCCTTTAAATATTCTGTCATGATGGATGCATTGGCCCCGTATTCGGGTCTGATATCAGCAAAAGCCGCTTTGGCACTGGTATCAGGATGGTGATCTATAATAATATCAGGTTCGGCTGCAGGAAAGGCCGGATTATGATCAGGCTGGGAATCGACCATTGCAAACCGGTTATATTCGCTGAGATCGACATCATCTATATGAATGAGACTGATACCCAGAAGCCTGAGCATAGCTATATTGTCCGGCCTTTTTATGACATTGATATTTGAAATGGTGACACATGCAACCTTACGCCATAACAGCCGTTTGACGGCCATTGCACTGGCAATGGCATCAGGATCGGCATCTATGGTGACAAGCACTCGGTCATTGCCTGAAAACCGGGCGTAAAATCGGCGCAAATTTTCTGATGCAGAACGTTTCATAAATTCATTAAATCCTCAACCAAATCAAATTTTCAGATTTTGTAAAAAAATGTCTCAAGATCCATACAAACATTTTTCAGGGGGATTTTTCAACAGATTTTTTCATCCAGACAATATATCCTTGACAGATATGGTTTCCATTTGCTACCTAACACCTTCTTTTTTGTTGTAACTGTTTTTTTAAATCGGCTGGTTTCGATCTATTTCAAAATATCGTTCCTGCTGAATGCTGAAATTGTGGAATTGGTCCCATGGGATTTGACTACAAAAAAAATCGGGACTGGGCAGAAAATCTTCAAGTTGTCATGCAGCTGGGGCTTACAATGGCAGGCTGCATCCTTTTCTGCCTTTACGTGGGGTGGAATCTGGACAAATGGTTCGGGACCAGGGGGGTCTTTATTACCCTTTTTATCATTTTGGGTATTGCAGGGGGCGGAAACGTGGTCTACCGCCAGATTCTCGAAATCACCGAAATCGAAAAGAAAGAAGACAGCACCGACAATGACAACCACAATCATTAGACAAACTGAAAAACGCTATAGCTCACTGGCCATCACAGGAGCTATTATGGCAGCCTGCTTTTTCATTGTTATCGATCAAAAACCTATTGCCAAAGGTCTGCTTTTAGGTTCCATCTTCAGCATAATCAATTTCATACTCATGGGAGAAAGCCTGCCGTACAGGCTCGACCATTCACGAAGAATGGCTTCTGCCAAAGCTCTGGGTTCCATATTATTCAGATACACGCTTTTAGCCATACCCCTGGCAGTTTCCATCCGATTCGAACAATTTAATCTTTTTGCCGCAATTATTGGTATTTTTTCAGTCCAGGGCATGATTCTTGCCGATCATATCTGTCAATATATATTCTCTATCCGAAACAAACAAATAGAGGAATAACATCTTATGAATGAGTTAGGAAAAGTCTGGCAACTGATCGTTCCCTTCGGGGATTACAAAATGACCTTCAATCTGGATGCTATCCTCATGACCTGGATAGTCATCGCAATCCTTCTTCTGTTCGGTTTCCTGGCTGCAAGGAAACAGAAACTGATGCCTGGCCCGATTCAAATCCTCGGTGAACTCATAGTCAGCCAGATTTATCAATTGACAGAAGATGCTCTTGACAAGAAAACAGCCCCGAAATATGCGCCTTTAATATGTGCATTGTTCATGTTTTTAGTCTGTTGTAACTGGATCGGCATGTTTCCCCATATGCACGAGCCTACCAAAGATTTGAACACTCCATTAAGCCTCGGCCTGCTGGGTTTTGTGATAGCACATTACTCAGGGATCAGAGCCAAAGGAATCAAGGCTTATCTGATGGAATACTGCGAGCCGATATTTTTCATGGCTCCCTTGAACATAATCGGGGAACTGGCAAAAGTTGTTTCCATCTCCTTCCGTCTTTTCGGCAATATAATGGGCGGTTCCATCATTATTCTGGTGGTATCCTATCTGACGTTCAGCGTTCTTCTGCCACCTTTTTTAAACGCGTTTTTCGTAATCTTTATCGGCGCCATACAGGCGTTTGTTTTCACGATGCTAACCCTTGTGTATATTTCAGTGCAGGTAAAGTAAATTATGGGACTTGATATTCAGACATGGGTGAATGTAGCGGCCTACATCGGCGGCGGAATCGCAATGGGTTTCGGAGCCGTCGGAGCAGCTATCGGTGAAGGATATACCGCAGCGCAGGCCAGTTCGGCCATTTCCAGAAACGGAAATGCAGCCGGCGATGTTATCAAATCAATGCTGGTGGGTCAGGCAATTGCAGAATCTGCTTCCATTTTCGCTCTGGTGGTGGCCATGATTCTTCTGTTCACAAATTTTCCAGCCACAACTCCTGTAATGATACCAGCCGTGTTCGGAGCAGGACTTTCCATGGGAATTGGCGCTATCGGTGCAGGAATCGGCGCTGGGTTTCCAGCAGGCTCTGCCTGTATCGGCATGGTCAGACAACCTGCTGTAAGCAACAAGCTGACCACAAACATGCTCATTGGTTCAGCGGTATGCCAGACTCCTTCCATTTTCGCTCTGGTGGTATCTTTTATATTGCTGTTCACTGATTTTTCAGCCCGCCCGATTTCTCCCACATGGGCTGCTGTTCTGGGCGCAGGATTCGCATCAGGCCTGTCAGCCATAGGCTCAGGCATTGGAGGCGGCATAGTGGCCAAACAGAGCTGCGACGGTATTGCAAGGCAGCCTGCCGCGACCACAACAATTACCAATATCATGCTTTTAGGGCAGGCTATTACACAGACACCTGCAATACTTGGCCTGCTGGTCAGTTTTATACTTATTTTCAAATCATATGCAGCAAGCTCGGCCCTCGCTCCGGCAATGGCCCTTCTTGCATCAGGACTCTGTATCGGATTCGGGGCTATCGGCCCTGGTATCGGTGAAGGCGTGGCATCCAGCGGAGGTGTAGCATGGGTGGCACGAAACGAAAAACATACGGGCGAGATTGTCAGGCTCATGCTGGTGGGTATGGCAGTTGCTGAATCCACGGCTATCTATTCTCTGGTAATTGCACTCGTTCTGGTGTTCGTAGTCTGATTATTAATTTTTATCATAAATTATCATAAAGGTTTTAGTCTTAACCCATAAAAGGTTTCAGGAGGAAATCATGGCAATTGAAGGTGCAGATATAATAAAAGCTGCGGCATTTTTGGGAGCTGGTCTTGCAATGGGCCTTGGAGCTATCGGACCTGGAGTCGGTGAAGGCATGGCTGCTGCAAAAGCATGTGAAGCTATCGGAAAAAATCCAAAGGAAGCCGGCCTGTTGACAAGAACCATGCTGGTAGGCCAGGCGGTCAGTGAGTCAACCGGGATTTATTCCCTGGTGATTGCCCTGCTGCTGCTGTTCGTTGTCTAACCTTCCGTCAAGGAGAGTGGCCAATGGAGATTGTCAGCAATATTGCCCTGATTTCGATCAATGAAACCCTGATCATTCAACTGATATCGTTTCTGATATTTTTGTTTCTGATCAATAAAATCATGATCCGCCCTCTGAACGGCACGATGGCGGAACGGGCGATTTTTATCGAAACGGTTAAAGAAGAAATCACGGATGCTGGAAAACGGATAAATAAAATTTCTGAACAAATTCGGGAAAAAGAACAAGCTGTTCGCAAAGAAGCCTTTGAAATAGCTGCAGAAGCCGAAGATACAGGCGGACAGAAAGCATCCGAGATATTTGAAAACGTGGTCAGAGAGATCAGCAAATTACGAAAACAAACCGAACAAGAGGTCGATATTCAGGTAACTGAGGCCAGAAAATATATTCAAACAGAATCAGAAACTCTGGCTGCAACCATCATGGAAAGAATACTGGACCGGAGGCTTTAACCCATGAAAGGCAAGTTGTTTACCCCTATCTTTATCTTCCGGTGCTGCCTTATAGCAGGAGTCTTGACATTCTTTGCTCAGACAGCATGGGCATCTGAAGAATCAGGCGGCTGGAGACAGACATATGATGGCGTTATGCTCTGGATCAATTTTCTCATCCTGGCAGCACTTCTGTTTAAATATGTCAGGCCATTGCTGAACACTTTCCTGCAGAACCAGCAGGAAGATGTTGCAGGCGAAATCAAGGAACTGGAAATAGAAAAGCAAAAAGCTTTAGCCGAGGTGGGAAATGCGAAAGAAGCTTTGGCCCAATGTGATATCCGACTGGAAAAAATAAAAGATCGGATAATCAATGAGGGTGAGAAAAAACGCCAGTCCATTATCGAAGAAGCGAAGGAACAAAGCCTTGCAATGATGGAAACATCAAAAAAGAAAATCGACAATTATATCGTTCAAAGCAAGGAATCTTTCAAGATGGAAATGGTGGATGCAGCCATCGAACAGGCACAGAAAAAACTTCCTGAACTGGTTACGGAAGAAGATAATCAGCGTTTGCTTGATCGATATCTTTCTGAGTCTGTTTAAGAAAAAAACTTCAAAATTAAAAAAAGTTTTCCAGACAACAAAACCCGGCTTTATCAAGAAGCCGGGTTTTTGTTTTATGATTTCCTGCGGTCATATCTTTCTATTCCACATATTGGGCAGATGAATAAGTATTCCTATGGGAATTTCAAAGAAATAATATATCCAATTATTAAAACATCAGATACTTATTGTAATCCTTATAAATTACATAAAAAAATGAATTAATTCCGATATTTTAAAAAAACCCGGCAAACTCGACGCTGAAGAATGGCAGATCATGAAAAATCA
>JAUCGE010000040.1 GCA_030377965.1 Desulfobacterales bacterium HSG16 | reverse complement strand
CATATGGTGGGAAGGGACTTGGGGAGATTACAGCCTACTCCTGCGCTGCAATATAAAATGTAATGGCTATTTTTTTCAATAAACCTGAATTGTGTTGTCAAGCTTTAAAAACTTGATAGTCGAGTATAAGCAAACTGAGGTGGGGTTCAGGATTATTAAGAGAGGAAAACCTTTAATGTTTGAATCAGGATTCTCAGGATTAGAGGATTAACAGGATTGCATCAATCAAGAAAATCCTTTAATCCTGTGAATCCTGATTCAGACAATTGAAAGTTATGAAATTGAAAAAAGGGTATAAACAAACTGAGGTGGGGTTCAGGATTATTAAGAGAGAAAAACCTTTAATGTTTGAATCAGGATTCTCAGGATTAGAGGATTCACAGGTGGGGCGTATAAAAGACGCTGAAAAGGAGTTGGAAACAGCGCTGGTTTTGTCAAAGGACTTTCACGACTCCCAAAAAGCTGCGACACTGCTGACGACTATAAAAAGAAGATAAGTATCTAATCAAATATTTCTCAACATTAATGTAGGGGAAGGCCCTGTGCCTGCCCTTGTACGGGGGCAACCACGAGGGTTTGCCCCTACAATGAATGTAACATAATTTATGCACAGGTATTTAACAATATGATCAAACAACGTATTCCCTTAATCATCCTGCTGTTTACAGCATTTGCAGGGCCGTCTTGTTATGCATTGGGCAAAATCTACTGGTATAACGACGACTATACCTATGCTTTTCTCGTCCCTGCCATCAGCATCTATGCGGCCTATGTCATCTTGAAATCCCGAAACATAACTCTTTTGCCCGCACTGATGCCGGGCATGTTCCTGACAGCAGTCGGTGGTTTCATCGCCATTATCGCCTACTGGTATAACATCGCACTACTGCCCTATGAATCCACTGGCATGGGATTTTTATCCGCTGCCGGGATTATCCTGATTATATACGGGCTTACCTTGATCTACGGCGGGTTTCCTTTGTTTGCAGCCCTGATTTTTCCCTTGTTTTTCCTATGGTTTGCAGCACCCCTGCCCGGATCGGTATTCAATTACCTGCCCCTGTCCTTGAAGGCCATTGTGTCAATAGGCTCAGAAATCCTGTTGCGAATTATCCAGATCCCTGTATTTCGGGAAGGCAACCTTTTAAATCTTGAAACAGCATCTTTAGGCGTAGCCGACGCATGTAGCGGTATCAGGTCGTTAAACGTGCTGACCGCAACCTCTGCCGGACTGGCATATCTCATGAATACCGGGTTGCTCCGGGGAACGATCCTGTTTCTTTTATCACCACTGATTACCGTGGGTGGTAATCTGTTTCGAGTCACACTCACAGGTGTGCTGGTGCATCATCTGGGGCCGGAATATGCCGAAGGATTCCGACACGAACTGATCGGCATGACATCGCTCCTGCTTCCTCTGGCAATCTTGATCGGCCTCTCCAGGATCATGTATCGGCCTCCGCTCCAGACAGAAGAATGCGGTTCTAACAATTTCTTACTCTCTGTTTTGAACAGGGGAAACCGAGGGCTGAACCTGACTGGCCTGATCCTGATTCTCGGTATTATCGCACAATTTGCAATCCACAGCCATTATGACTCTTTTTTGGAACCAACCACGCATCGTAAACCATTGAAAGAACTGCCGGAGCGAATAAAAGAATTCGTTCAGATCCGAAAAGATGACCTGCCCAAAGGACAATTCAAGGTTCTCCACCCTTCGGATCAAACCATCCGAATCTTCCAAACACCAGACGATAAGACCGTCACATTCTGGATCTTCTGGTGGAAACCCGCGCTGGCCTGCGCGTTGCAGTCGCACACACCGGATAGCTGTTATCCGGCCAGCGGGTGGCGACGTATCTCTCAATTCGACATAACCGACCGCATATCCGGGATTCCCGCGAGTCCTGTCTACATCCGCCTGTTCGCCAAACCCCAGGGGCAGAAAATGGTTTTATCCTGGCATAGAGGCGACAAAAGATTGAAGCCGCCAAAAGGAATCTTTCCCAAAATCCGGCATCTCGCAAAAACTTGGAAAAACCCGGACACCGACCGACACTCCCGTTTCATCGTCACGATGGAAACCGATGTAAAAACATCGCCGGAAAACGCCAGAGACCTGCTGATTCGCTTCGCCAGAGCGATTGGGCCGCTCTTGAAAGCGTATGGATTGTGACTATATAGAATTCCTGGCACGATTTTGAACGCATCAACATAATAGTTTGATTTTTAAGATTAAAAAATGGACATTGCAAAACTTGCCCCTCTGATCAAGCTTTGAATGATGAGCAGCAGACAATAAAAAGCATGGAAAATTGATCCAGTGTTTATTGATAGTGATTGATTTTTGTGGGGCTAGCTGGTAAGGTTCGCATGAATTTTAAAAAAAGGACAAAGCTTTAAACTGATGAAAAAACAAAAAGATATAGCGACAGATCAAGCGTACCAGGCTTTGATGCAAGAACTGAAGAGCCTGATTTCCAAAGGCCAACACGCGGCTTATAAGGCCGTGGATAATATCAAAGTGCAAACCTACTGGCAGATGGGCGAGCGGATTGTTCGGGAGGAGTTGGGGCATAACAATCGGGCAGAATACGGAGAATATTTGATTGAAAAATTAGTGAAAGATTTGGAGATTAAGAAAAGCCTTCTCTATGAAATTATTAATTTTTATTATGCTTATAAGATTTTCCACACAGTGTGTGGAAAATTGAGTTGGTCGCATTATAGGGTTCTGATCAAAATAAAAAATGAAACAGAACGATTATTTTATCAAAACAAAGCCGTGGCCGATTCCTGGAGCGTCAGAGCATTAAGACAACACATCAAAACCGGGCTTTATGGCAATACCTCAATGCCCGAAATCGAAGCCACTTTTCAAGCCAGGCTGCCAGCAGTGAATGTGCCGGAGGTTTTTAAAAACACGTATGATTTCAATTTTCTGGAAGCACCTGAAAATGAAAAGGAGTTGGAGGAGCGACTGATGAAGGATTTTGAAAAATTTCTGCAGGCGATGGGTGAGGATTTTTCGATTTTGGGCCGCCAGGTGGCGATCAAGATCGATGGGCAGACGCATTACATTGACCTGGTGTTGTATCATCGAGGGATTCCGTGTGTGATTCTGGTGGATCTGAAAATCGATAAATTGGACAGTCGGCACATCGGGCAAATGAATAAATATGTGGGGTATTATCGCCAGAGCAAGCAGTATGAGCATGAAAAGGACACCATAGGGCTGATCATCTGCAAGCAGGCCGGGAAAGAGGAGGTACGTTATGCTTTGGATGGCTTGGAGCAAAAGATCTTTATTGCCAAGTACAAGGCCAAGCTGCCAAGTGAGGCGAGGATCACAAAGGCGGTGCATCTTCTGGAGAGATGTTGAATTTTTAATGTATTGATGCTGCATAATCAAAAGGATGGAGCAAGCGGTAATGGCCGTTTATCGTAGGGTAAACTCCTGTCAACAGGTTCATGTTTTTTATATCCCAGCCAATTGTCCAGAGATTTATTACAAGAGGAATACCCAAGGTTTTTTTGTCGCTTACAATACCGATATGATCAAAAGGCGTTCCGTTGGCTACTCCGGTATCCATGATGACTATATCTCCCGGCAGCCAGAAGCTTTTTGAATCAGCGCTTGAAGGTTGAACAGTTTTAAGAACACGGGCATGGTGGTCGAACCATATCTTGAGGTTACGGGTTCTGCGATGATCGATATTCGTATTCGGCTTTGAAATAGCTGGGTATCGGCCAGGATTCATGATTATGTCTTCGTACAGAAGAGCCTGCAAATCGATACCGCCATTTCGTAATGCCCGGATGACTACATCCGTACAGACCCCGATGCCAGGATCTATATCTCCTTCCGGATAATCCATTTTTATAAGAGCGGTGGCACTGGTGGTGTATTTGCATCCTGCCTTCAGTAATTTTTTTGCACCTTCAAAAGATTTTTCATTCAAATATCCTTTCCGGTTAAATGCAGCATCCGCCTGAGAGTCTTTATAAATTTCCACCAGGGTGTTTTTTTCAGGCAGCCTTTCGTACAAATCGATGATATCTTTGTCATGCATAGCGATGCAGCCAAGAGTCCAGTCCTGGCCTGCTCCGCCTCCATGAATTCGGATAGATCCGCCCAGTGCAGTTGTCTGAGGAGGCATTTTTGCTTTTGAAACTTGTCGGACGATAGAGCGGTATTCGGATTTTGTGATAAGCTTTTGTTTCAAGCCTCTTCTGGCATCTTCAATATTGGGATATGAAATTCTCATGCTTCTTGCACCGTATCTGCCCCGATTTTTCGGTTTTTTTATCATCTCACAAATGAAAAACCGGCCTTCGGGCGTGCTTTCATCTCCCTGTATATTCTTGTCATCAAGTGGATTTCCGCCCAGGGCTATGGGATATTCAGCTTTTATGGTATCGCCTTTTAAAAGATACAGCTTCCTTTCTTTTTTAATGACCTTTATCCACATATCGGATGTCAATTGAGTATAGACATAACCGGTCTTGCCGGAAGGAAGGGATATCTTTGTCCAGCCCTTTTCATCAATGGTTGTTGCAACCCATCTTAAAATCGGCAGTTTCGTGATAATCCTGCTCTTTGTTGAAGGAAGATTTCGGACATTCAGGCCGGAAACCACAGGATATATACGATTCTGTGCGAACCCGGTTTGAATAGACGACACAAGAAGAAAAATTGTCAGTAATATAAGTTTTTTATTCATAATGGCCTTCCATAAGTACCTGTGCATAAATTATGTTACATTTATTGTAGGGGCAAAACCCTCGTGGTTGCCCCCGTACAAGGGCAGGCACAGGGCCTTCCCCTACATTAATGTTGAGAAAAATTTGATTAGGTACTTATCATACCACAATTGTTATTTCAACCCGGCAGTTGGGGTTTTTCTGATAAAAAGAAATTTTACGCACTTATTCCCAACATGCAAGATCTTCTCGAACAGATCTTAGATTGCCTATAATTGATTCCCGTTTTATCGTGAACCAGAACATGCCAGCAGTCAGAACAGTTCCCAGAGTCATGAGAGCAACTCCTTTGTCAAAGCCCTGGTATTGGTAAAAATTGATCAGATGGCCTGAAACGTTCATTACCAGGAAAGTCAGCCCGCTGTATAAAAATGCACGGATTCTCATGCCTATACCCATGAATATTCCCATCAATCCAAGGCCGGAAGCAAGCATGAATACGGATATTTCCGGGCGAATGAAGATATCAGCGGCAGCTCCCATGTAAATACTTGTAATTGCTGCCAGGCGGGTCGCATTGAGTACGCTTTTTTTAATCTCTCTTCGATGCATATGAAGCAGGAAAAGAACTGTTACAGCGGCTGGTATCCCGTATAGCTGAAACAGCCCGATCCGGCGGGAAAATTCAGGAATCCACAAATATATGGAGCCGTTTATCATGAGCATCCCAAGATATAGAGGCAGCGAGCTTCCTGTTGCATGGCGCAAGGTGAAATAAAGAGCGCCAGTCGCCATCAGAGCGGCTGAAGTGTGGGTTGATGCCATTTCAAAAGGAATTGTGAAAAAAGCCATGACAGGTAAAATACCAGCAATTATGGTAATGGCTCTGCGGATCGAGTCTGAGGTATCTGTATATAAAACAGCTGACAATATCCAGGAACATCCCATCAGCAACACTGTATCCCAATAGCCGGGAGAAATTTCATGAAAAATTCGCAGCCTGAGACTGCCAACGATTATTGCAGCCATTATAGCGGTAATATAAACCCATGTCCCCTTTTGTGTGCTTATAATTTTGCAGATTCCCATTATCAGGAACAACAAAGCTCCGATTGTGCAGACAGCAAGGTCGTCAGCTTTGCTTAACTGCCAGTTTAAAATCATCGGATTGAAAGGATCGACGATTTTAACATACATATGGGCGACCCATTCGATAAACCCTGTCACTATCATAAAATGCATGGAATTTGAAAGATTTCCGATAAAAGGATTCGATTGATTTCCCCGTAATCTTAAAAACCACATTCCCCATGCCAGGACAATCATTTCCAGAGCGAATACAGCCAGCAAATTGACAAGGCCATATGGCGGCATCAATAATACCGGCCAAAGATGAAGCAGGCAGATAAACAATAATCTGGCTGTTTTCAGATGCGCGAATTTTTTATATCTCATCCCGGAAACGGCCATAACAAAGGTAAGCAGGGTAAGGGACAAAAATCTTTCTTCTTTCAAAAATACCGGAGTAAGAATCATGGATGCAGAAGCTGTCCATGTGAGTATATATGCCCACGCGGATAATGCTTTTTTTACAGGGACGATTTTTTTTGATTTTGTATTCTGGTTTTTTGAGAGAATCTCGAATAAAAGAAAAAATCCAGCGCACAAAATCAGCGACATGGAAAGGGACAGATATGCAAAATCTGCTCTTGTAAGCAGGCAGATAATCCCGTTCAAGATAGCAATGAGCATCAAGTGAGCGAATATTGGCCTGCGTGATGCGGAAAACAGGTGACAAAAAGACAGGGGCAATAAAAGAGCCATCCATTCATAATCTAACATGTTTATATAAAATCTGTTTAGATTAAACTCAAGTGAGTTAGCTGAAAAAGTCGCTATTATCGTGTGAAATCCGTTGTAGAGTATTGATTTTGCAAGACAGATTGTAAAAATTAACGACGTAAACACGACTACTGGCCGTATGAAATCAGGTTTGTTCCAGCCCATGAATGAAGATATTTTTTTATTCAAAATGCGCCACACCCAGGTTGTCGCAAGCATCAGATTAGTAAATATTGCAAGATCGAAAGATAAAAGTTTTATATTGAAGGCCATATTTTCAAGACAAAGTGGATTTAAAAACAAGATTCCGGCTATGGTAAAAGATGCCGCAGCAGGCCAGGTCTGCCAGCAATATGAACTGCTTCTCATCATCAGGATAAGATAGATACCGATATTAAGCCAGTATTGCCATTTAAAAGCCGCCTGAGGCCAGAAGGCTGTCAATTGGCTTCCAATAATTAAAAAAAGTCCCATATATGTCCAGGTATAAGGAGCGACAGCCCAGTGCGGATACCGACGATTAAAAGGAATCAGGACAAAAAAGGCCAGAGCGAGCAACCCATAGGCCCATATCTGCCCGCATATTTCAAGAAATGGATTGAGGCTGGAAAGGGCTATCACGCAAAATCCTGCGGCATTGATCAAAATGCCGATACCCAGCCCCCGAATGAGGGCAGCACCAGGACAGGGTCGCAAAAGGGGGAATAATGCAATTGCCAGTATGACAAGGCTGATGGGAGCTGCTATGTCGGTTTTAAAAGGCAGGGTATATTCGATATTCATACCAAGCCCGATAAAAGACCAGGTAAAAAAGGCAATGGCAAGCAAATGCATAGGCCGATAAAATGATCTCATAGGCTCGGCAGATTTTTTGGGATTTAAATGTCGCTGCCTGATTCTTATGAAATGGGCAATAGATGCCATAACCAGTGAGATAACAGCAAGATTGAGCCATTGCCCGTCAGGTCTGTATAAAGATAATTGAGCGAACAGATATTCTAAGATTCCGAAAAAAGACATGACGGAAAAAATTATAGCTGCCCACGAAAAAGCTTCCCATCGTTTGTGATAATACATCAAACCAGCATAGGCTGAGGCTGCCAGGGCATAGGGCCAGAAAATCAGAGAAAGGAGTGTATGCGGCAATAAAGAAACTGGAAATGCATACATAAATCCACGCACATAAAGTATTTCGATCATTACGGTAAATATCAGGCCCAGCCCTGCCCAGGGCCATACGACAGGAGAAATTTTCCAGTTCTTTTTTGAGCCGAACCTTTTTGAATTGAGAAAAGGCAGGATAAACTCTCCGGTCCCGAACAGGACGAATGCCCAGCCGATTTTTGTATCTATATTCCATGTGAATCCGAATTCAGGAAGAATAGCGGCAGCAAATCCGGTCAAGAATAATAAGATGCCAGGGCCAAGCCAGTCTTTTCTGTCTTTCAATGGCGACATAAGGGGAAACAGGGCAAGGGTGGATATTATAAAAATACCGGACTCATGAATACCGATCTTTTCGGAAAGACATACGGCGCTGATCCAGAGAAATATGGCTTTGATCATGAGCCAGGCAAAACTTAAAAGGCCAACGATATACATAGGAGCGGCATATACGGAAAAAACGAATTTTTGCGTTTTTGCTTTTCGCTTATCGAATTTTCGCTCGTCTAAAAAATTTGCAGCCGAAAACAGTCCCAGGCAGATAAAAGAAAAATTGTACCATAAAATAGATAAATCCTGCCAGGGCATGATGGAAAAATTTTCAAAAGGGTAAAGCAGGAAATAAGCAAGATTGAGCAGGCCATAAACTATGATTGATATGCCAGCCATATTCAATAAGAAACTCTTCATCCTGTATCCTGCAATAAGCATAACTATTGAACATATAGCCGCTGCCGCGACATGGAACAGATAAAAATCAGGGGTTGAATACAACATAATGCGGATATCGAACAGAATCCCTGCAAGGGCAAGTAGTGCTGCGGTTTTTTCCATTGACTTTCGATACATTCCGCCCTTGCTGGTAAAAAACGATCCAATAGCCATAACAAAACCGACTGCGCCCAGAAAGACAGGAGTGTAAAAATCGTTCACTAAAGCAGGCAGGCTGGTGATTTCAAATATTCGCATGTGAAAAACTAACGCTGATAAAACCAGTAGAGTGAGAATTTCATAGCGAAACAGGCGATAAATTCTTCCGGCAAACCACAAAAATGATATGGCTGCTGCAAGTATCGGCAGAATCTGCAAATCAGGAGCAATAGACCAGAATGATATGACCATACCTGTTCCGGCCATCATGACTGCATAGCCGGCATAAAAGGTTGACATCTCGATAAACAGCCCTGTATTTTTATCGGGTTTTGCAAGACTTGCAATACGAACTATCCTTGTCGCAAATGAATTGTTACGCACCCATCGGACAAACTCCCAGGAAAAAAACAAGCAGAGGATGGCTCCATGAATAACCAGAAAAGGATCATTGATATCTGCAATCAAAAATGCACCCGGCAAAGCGGCCATCCCCATAATCAGGACAAAAATCCATAAAAAAGCTTTTTCAAAATATCCGGTCATCAGAACGAGCAGTAAAGAACAGCAGACAGCGCTTATAAACCATTTTATACTCGAAACTTCCGGAATATTAAAAAAAAGAATACACAGATGGCCGATGGTGGAAAGTAGAAGAGCTGTCATAGCCGCTGCCAGAGGAGATCTAAGCACCTCGATAAACGACGAGTTGCCGGAGGAAAATATGCCCAGAATATTGATCTTGATAACCGGTTTTTCACGTTTCATATCTATATCGTTTGACAAATTTTTTCTTACAATATAGCGTTTTTTCATGTTCCACAATATTGCCCATATACCAAACGCCGTGACAATTTCAAAACTGCCTGCCGAAGGTCCCGGCCAATATTGACCCTTTACGAATCCCCCACAAGCTCCTGCAAGTGCAAACGCCAGGTAAATGGCATGTTTCTGGCGTAGAACTGCTCCTTGAAGGAAGAATACTACAGCGGAAATTCCCAGAAAAAAGGGCAGAAAATTATTTTCAATGATTCTTGCCGGATGACTTGTTCCCAGGCATATGCAAAGTGATACTACTATTGCTATAATCGAAAAATTGAGTAATATTTTTATCCTTGTTACAGCCTCACAGCTTTTTCTTTCATACAAAAAAAGCCCGCATAACGTCCAGGCTATACCAAGAAAAATAAGTCCTGTTGAAAATTGTTCCGTCCAGGAAAATCCATTGATGACTGGTGCATATATTATTGTAAAAATACCTGCTGTTGGAATCATGCCATACCAGAGGCTGTTTCTCATATCTCCGAATTTTTCAGGTGCTGCCATATCTGTTGCCGTCGTATCACTTGAAATCGTATCTACCGAAATCATGCCCATATTTTGAACGAACTGAGCAGGTGTAAAGCGAAGGATATAGTATAACAAAAAGGTAAACAGAAGACAGGTCATCATGGGCAGCCATCCCGGAAAAGCCCCGATAAGGCTCCATATGACAAGATCCATGCCGGTTAAAACCATTACTCTGAAGATAATTAGAGCTATCGATTGTGCTTTTCTTCTCATTGCCCACTGATGAAGGCATGATAGAAGTAAAAGCCCCGGAGCGCTTGCCATAAACCATGCTTCAAAGGGAAAAAAAGAAAGTACAAGTAATTTATAAATCCATCCGAGACAGCCTAAAAGCAGGTAAAGAGAAGGCAGGCTCAGATAGCTGCGGACAGCATTGAAATAGATAACGATGCCCAGAGATAAATTTATCAAGTGAGGTACAGGGTCGTTGAACGTGACGACAAGTGCTGCGACAGACAAACCGTAGATGGCAAATGTAATACAGCCCATGAGAGGGTATTCGCGATTTTTGCTTTTAAACCTTGCATCCGCATAAAACAAAAGTCCTGACAAAAGCATGAGAAAAGGGCCGGGATAGCCATCGGGCAACTTGGCTTTAAAAGCAAATTGAACATGAAAAAAAGATACAATACCTGCAAAAATTATCGTACCGAGTATGTATAAAGCGACTTTTTTCCGGTTCTCGTAAACAGAAGTCATCAGGTTTTCGATAAGGCCGATTATTCCGAATCCTGCGAATGCAGACAGCATCAGATGAAATATAGCCAGAACCTGCCAGAAAGGATAAAAAGAGATAAAAAGCGCTGTGATCTGAAGACTTGCTATAGTAAAAAACAGGCGTGAATGATTTTTTTGAAAAGAACGTTCCATGATACCGGTGGCAAGTTTTGCTGCAGGAAAGAAGAAAACCATGTTCAAGAGAATAAGAAATGCGGCTACTGATGTTTCGGCAATGTTCGGAAAAGCGATTCTGACAAGGCCGATGGATGCTGCCATGCTCAAGGGGATTAACAGCATACCAAAAGATACGAGAATCTGCCCGAGGCTGATCAGCTCCGGGCGTTTTCTCAAAAGTTTGTATGAACCGAAAATCAAAAGCAGGGCGTAAAGAAAAAGAAAACTTGCGATCAACAATGAGCGTGCAAACATTTCTTCCGTATTTGCCACCAGAAAGACTGAACCTGTGACAAAGGAAAATCCGCTGATGAACCAGAGAATGTTCTGCCACAGGAAAGGGATGATTACACCAGGCAGATTCGATTTCTTCTTCATGATTTTTTCCGCAACACCCGGGTTTTGCGGCTGCCAGGCATGGCGGAACGCCTCGTCTGTCCCATTCCTCCCATGATTATTCAATGAAGCCACATTGTTGATATCACTCATTTTTATCCCTCCTCTATAGCTTTTTTCAAAGCAGAGAGTTCTTCCTTGACTTCCTGCTCCATTTCCAGAGTTTCAAATTCTGCCTCAAGATCGCAGGCATCATTATCTAAATGCTCGATAGCCTCGGCTCGAAGTTCGATTTCAAGGACTTTTTCTTCCATTCGATTAAACTTGTTCGTAGTATCAAGCCCCTTCTGGAAATAATCGACAGTACGTCCCACCTGCTGACGAGCCTGGGCAACTTTCTGCCTTGCTGCCAGGGTAGATCTTTTGATATTCGCTTCCCTCAGCTTGTCTTCAAGAGAATGAAGTCTTTTTTTGAGCTGTTCGGCTGTTTCTCTGGCTGTTTCATAAGAATCCGTCAGATTCCGGATAATCCGGTCAAATTCCTGCTTGCGGATCAACGCTTCACGAGCAAGTCTTTCGTTTTTCATTACAAGTGCTTTTTTTGCCTTGTTCTTCCATTTTTCAGAATCCCTTTTATGTGTCTTCAATTCATAAGCAAGACGTTTTTCAGAACTGATGGCATCAAGAACTCCTTCCCTGGCACGCAGGATGTTTTCTTCCATTTCCGTAATGATCAGACGAATCATTCGTTCCGGATCTTCAAGCTTATCTATCATATTGTTTATATTTGCGTTGATGACATCGTTCATACGCGTAAACCATAAAGCCATGATGTCCTCCTTTTCTTATTGGGTTTTTGATGAATAGTTCAAATATTGCCTTCAGTATAATCCTAAAGCAAACTTTGTACCAATATCTCCAATTTTTATTTTATTTCAATAATATAAGATTGTTAAACATATATTCATTTTGGATAAAAATTAAACCGTACAACTGCTGAACATTTTATGTATGGCTTAAATACATATTTTCAACAGAATTGAAAAATTTAAAACAAGGATGTAAGGCAGTTAAGAAACGGGCTTTAGCGTCATGAGCATCGCAGGATATGCGCCTTGTTCAATAGGGTACTTTTTTGTGGTAGAAAAGAATTGACAGATCAATAACCGAAGTCATATTGTCAACCCGAAAAGTTGGGAGAGTGCATCCTATGCGATTACCATTCGAATGATTGATTCAGATTGAATGCTTGATTCAAAAAATAGAGCAATGGCATAAGATAACTTATTAAATGAACAGAAAAATATTATTCAGGAGGAACGAAATCTGAAATCGGACACACATCAAGCGGATATTTCCCCTTTTTCCATACCCAATATACGTCTTTTTATCGCATTTAAAGTCTTGTTCAATTCAAGATTTTATTACCCTGTTTTCACCATTCTGTTTCTGGATTTCGGCCTGACCGTGGCCGAGTTTTCCATCCTCAATGCATTATGGGCAGCCACAATTGTCCTGGCAGAAGTCCCGTCAGGCGCACTTGCTGATATTTTCGGGCGGAAAAAACTGCTGGTACTGGCCACCATGATCATGGTGGTTGAAATCGGAATTATCAGTTTTGTTCCAAGGATTTCCCCTTCACTGATTTTTATCGTTTTTTCAATCAACCGGATTTTGAGCGGACTTGCCGAAGCCTCGGCAAGCGGGGCTGATGAAGCCCTTGCTTATGATTCTCTGGTGCAAAACAATCTGGAGCAGCACTGGGGAAAAGTCTTAGCCTATACAACACGGTTTCAATCCATAGGTTTTATCATATCCATGAGTATCGGTGCAGCAGTGTATGATCCTGCTTTACTGGAAAAAATCCTGACATTTATGGGAGTTGTTACTCATTTAACCCAGGAAACAACCATGCGGTTTCCTCTGTATTTGACATTTATCATGTCTATTTTTGCCCTGATAACCACCCTTCAAATGAAAGATGTAAACCTTGATTCAAGTACAGGAAAGGCATTGCCTGAAAACAAACAGGTCAAACACGCCTTTTCCCTGACCCTTAAAGCCGGTATCTGGATATTGAAAACCCCTTTTGTTTTCGTTATAATTCTTTTCGGAATGCTGTTTGACGGAATCATCCGGGTGGTCATCACCCTGTCCAGCCAGTATTACAGGCTCATTGAACTGCCCGAATCTGTCTTTGGTATCATTGGTTCTACAGTTGCCATGCTGGGGCTGTTTATCCCCGGAATAGCCAATAAGATCGCAACCACCCGGTCTCCGTCATTTGGATTGTGGGTCACTTTCATCCTGTCTGCCACAGGACTTTTCGGCATGAGCCGATTCTGGCCGTATTCCGGTCTGATTCCAGCCCTCATAACTTTCAGCGCCATGTATTTCACCGGATTTTTTGTCAGCTATTATGTCAACCAGGCCACGGCTTCGGAGCAGCGAGCTACGATTTTAAGTTTCAAAGGACTGTCCTATAATATCTCATATGGGGTATTGGGAATTTTATATGCTCTGCTTTTAAAATTCAAAAAGGAAAATATCAATATTCCAAATCCGGAAAATATTGTTTTCATGGATACCTTTGTATGGTTTCCCGGAACATTTATGGTTTTGTTTATCCTGCTTTTACTTCTGTATGTGGTCTGGTTTAAAAAAAAGATTGCAAAAATTTAGTCAGATATCTTTTTCAAAAGGATTTTTTGAGCAATTTATTATTATGAACCCTTTTGAATTGGAGGCTTATCGCTCCAAAATTGATCAGCAATCCTATTTCCTTTTGAAAAGCTTCGAGATAATTGATAGCTTGAGCAAGATGGACATCTTTTAAATTGATCATTGCCTTGAGTTCTACCATGATTGTATTGTTGACAAAAAAATCGACACGGCGTTTACCGATACGCTCACCACGATAATAAATCTCCATCTCTTTTTCACGTTCAAATGGAATACTCTGATATTGCATTTCAATAGCCAGATCGCGTTGATATATGACTTCCTGGAATCCGTTGCCAAGCGTGTTATGTACTGTCATCGAACAACCAATGATCGCTTGTGTTATATCGCCATATTTCATCTGCACCTCCATTGCTTGATGGTTCAGATATCTTCTTCAATCGTTTTGAACCTTGATTGGGAAGGATTAAAGGATTTCTTGATTGTTTCATCATGTAATCCTTCAATCCTTTAAATCATGGTTCAGATATCTTCTTCAAACGTTTTGAACCTTGATTGGGAAGGATTAAAGGATTTCTTGATTGTTTCATCATGCAATCCTTAAATCCTTTAAATCATGGTTCAGATATCTTCTTCAATCGTTTTGAACCTTGATTGGGAAGGATTAAAGGATTTCTTGATTGTTTCATCATGTAATCCTTAAATCCTTTAAATCATGGTTCAGATATCTTCTTCAATCGTTTTGAACCTTGATTGGGAAGGATTAAAGGATTTCTTGATTGTTTCATCATGCAATCCTTCAATCCTTTAAATCATGGTTCAGACATCTTCTTCAAACGTTTTTATTTCAACTCACGCAATTGATGATGATCTGCCTGAAAATCCCTGTCCAGGCTCATCATGTTTTCATCAAAAGCGATCCTGCCTGCCGAACGGGATGCTCCGTTTGAAAGCAGTGGAGTTTTGTCAGCAAAGGTTCGAGCCATATAAGCGATTGCTCTGGCATTTAACAGAAACGGAGTCTGGTTGATCGCAGATCCGTCATCACATGCTTTGTTTCGGCAACTGTCATAGGTTTCACCTGCTACGCCCCCGAAAAGCGCGGCTTCATCGGCTATCTTTGTTCCGTCTTTTCCAGCACTCAGGCCGCCAAAGGGAATATTTGCAAAAATAAAGGGGTAATAATTGGACTGTCCATTTATGATGCCGGGTATATAAGCCTGACCCTGAGAATCGAAATACTCAGTAAATGCTGTCTCTATCTCGTCTGAACCGGATGGCAGTTCATTGGGATCATCCGTGATGCTGTCAGTATGATCTGCCGTATCGGAAAGATCTCCGTCATAAACGCTGATCACAAAATTTTTCGATGCAATAGAATCCAGATTCAAGTACATGCCGATTGCAGCACTTTCTTCCTGACTGAGGTTTTCGGTATAATAGGTTGATCCGATAAGCCCTTCTTCGCCTGCCCACCAGGCAAATCTTATTTTGTTGGCAAAAGTATGGCCTGACCTGCCGATCTGAGACGCCAGTTCGAGCAGGGCTGCTGCTCCGCTGCCGCTGTTGACTCCCGGACTTCCAACAGCAGAATCGAGTCTTGTACCCAGCATGACAACCTGGCTGTCACTGCCTGATGATGTTTCGGCAATAAGGTTTGATGCCATTACCTGTTCGTTTCTGGCATTTACAGAAAGATTGAGTGTGGTAAATGCGTTATCATCGGTTTGAGCTATTTCATACAGAGAAACGCCTTTTGCATAACTCAGTCCGATAACGGGAATCGTGATATTTGAATTTGCACCAAGACTCCCTATTACATAGTCTGTCCGCCCGGTCTGACCTTCGTTGAAGATGATCACGCCTGCCGCACCCCTATTCTGGGCTTTCAAGGCTTTTGTCTGATAATCGCAAGAACCCCGCTGGATCACGGCTATCATGCCGGTCAGATCAATCCCGTCGAAATCAATATCTTCGCAAGCGTCTGTTGAGGAATTGGGATCAACTCCGGCTGGAATGAGAGGATCGACAAATACCATTTTGGCAGTTACATCTCCGCTTCCCGAATATGAGAGAGTTTCAAAATCCTGACCTTGTATGTAAGATTCGCTCCTGGGTGCTGTCTGTTCCAGAACCGGCTCAGACAACTCCTCGAAATAGCGGAATTCGACTTGCTGTTCGGTGGCCGTCATGCCAGCGATTTGTAATTTCTCTTTGAAATATTCGACAGAAGCATCATACCCGGCAGAGCCTGCTGCTCGGTGTCCGGAATTTTGTCCTGCTATATCGGAAAGGCTCCGGGCATGATCCATCAGAGCGCCTATTGAAATATTGTCTTCAAGCTCTCCGGGAGCAAACGTTGCCGTGACAGTTTCTGCCTGGCCCATCGTGATAACGCATGGTCCGGAATCACTGCAATCTACGCCGCTCCAACCTGAAAGCATGAAACCTGGTTCAGGTACGGCAGTCAAGGTTACCGGGGTATTTTCAGCAAACGTTGCTGTACATTCACCGGGGCAGGATATTCCTTCAGGATAACTGACGATAATGCCTGAACCGCTGCCAGTTGTCCTGACTTCCAGCGTAAAAGAAGATGTGTCTGACTCCTGATTCTCGCTGTCATCACACGCACACAAAAAAAGGACTGTCAAAATTGACATAAGCAGCACAATAGAGAGTTTTTGGTGTTTTGCAATCATGTCTGTCTCCTCATCGTTGTTTAAGGTTTTTCCCCGATTGAATATTGTAACAAGCTTCTGTGATAAAAAACGTTGTTTTTATAAGGCATTGTATAATATCTGTCAACCGCCAATTATCAGATGCCTGTAAACCGTATGTTATATTTTTTGTATCTTGAACGTTGTTCAGGAAAAGACGGTTTCATGCTGGTTATTGCAAACCATATACACATATGCTATCTGATTTGTGAATGTGTAAAGGCTTGAAATTCTTTTTTGATTTAATAAAATATCAATTGCTTGATTAAAAGCATGAATAATTCTGGCGGAGCATATGCAAATAAGATACCTCAAACGTTTAATTGTGTTGATAGTGATTTTAATGCTGGCGATACCCCTCGCTGTCGAAGGCAGACCCCTTGACATTACACTTGTCGGCCCCATGACAGGAAGCGGCGAAGTTGTAGGCAGGTCATTCAAACAGGGGGTCAACCTTTACCTGGATATCGTCAACGATGAAGGCGGAATCAATGGTCAAGAAATATCTCTAACTATCGAAGATGACAAAAATAATGCTGAAACAGCCAGAAAAATTGCCGTGGAAAAGATAGCGAAAGAAAACAAAGCACTTGCTGTAATAGGCCACCATTTCAGCGATTGTTCCATTGCTGCAGGCACGATATACAAACAAAAACAGATTCCTGCTATCTCACCCGCTTCCACCACAGATAAAGTAACTCTGAACAATCCCTGGTACTTCAGATCTATTTTTAACGACAGCCTTCAGGGCCGGTTTCTGGCAAGCTATGCCAAAAAAGTCATAGCCTCGTCCAGCCAGTATAAAACTGTCAGTATTATCAATGAAACCAGTAATTATGGCTCGTATCTGGCAAAAGTGTTCAAAGAAACCTGTCGGGCCATGAATGTGGAAGTACGATACCAGTGGCAGTTCGACAGACAGAATCAATATCTGCCGGAAGAATTGACCCAGATCGTAAATGAATTGCAATACAAAACCGATGCAGGCATCATATTTTTAGGCACCCATGCTGAAGAAGGAGTCACTATTGTCACCAAAATAAAGGAAGCTCTGGTCGAAAATCCTATTGTAGCTCCCGATGCTTTTTCATCTATAGAAAATTTTCTTGATAAGTTCAATGAAATGCCCAGGGAAAAAAATGATCCTGGTTTTTACACAGACGGTATTTATGTCACAACTCCTTTGATCGGAGATATCACAAATGAAAAATGGATCAAGTTCAGAGATGCCTATCTGGAAAAATATGGGGAAGAACCAGGCTGGCATGCGGCATTTGCTTATGACACGGCTATGGTACTTGTGGAAGCCATGAAAAATGCCAGAATTGAGGGTAAAAAAGAGACGTTAGCCCAGGATCGCAAAAAAATACGAGATTATCTGGCAAGCCTGATCAGTATGAGTGATGCCATAGAAGGAGTTACAGGATACAATTATTTCGATAAAAAGGAAGGAGATTCCCAGAAGCCTATATTTATTGGTGTCTTTCGGAACCAGAAACTTATATCTGCCTTGACCCAGTTTCAGCCAGTACCCAACATTCATAAAGTTCCGAATATTGAAAAGGCCATAAAAGAAGATCGCGTCATGATGTTCAACAGCCGATATTCATATAAAATCAATGTGGTTTATACTGGTATCAGAGTAAACGAAATAAGCGAATTTGACCCTGAAGATTTAAGCTGCGTACTCGATTTTTACCTGTGGTTCCGTTATCAGGGAAAAGATATTGAAGTACAGAATATAGAATTTATAAATGCAGTTGATCCCATAGAGTTAAAAACTCCTGCCCATGAAAAAAGCAGTGATCAATTGAATTACAAAATGTACCATATCAAAGGAAAATTTCGAGCTGATTTTCTGCCGAGACAGCATGTGTTCGGTCAACATATAGCAGGAGTCAGTTTCCGCTCCAGGGCAATGGGACGCAACAATCTGATTTTTGCTGAAGATGTAGTTGGAATGAGATTGAAAAAAGATGAATCTATATCTGACAAGATGAAAAAAGATAAAATACTGAAATCCGTTACAGGGTGGAAAATCAGTGATGCCTGGTTTTTCCAGGATATAGCGGAAAAAGATTCGCTGGGAGACCCGGATCACTTCAATATTCAGGGAGGAACACTCGAATATTCCCGATTTAATGTAGGAGTCAGGATTAAGGAGGACAAGTTTACCCTGCGAAGGGTAATGTCAGAGGAGAATGCTTTCTGGTTTCTGATAATGAGTTTTATGATGATCCTGCTCCTCTCTTATCTGGTAAAGGGCAGGAATCTTTTATTCATACCGAATTTGAAGCCATATTCAAAAATCGTATGGTTCTTTCAGATATTTTTTTCAGGTATTTTCCTCCTGACAGCAGAAGTGATAGTTTTAGGAGTTTTTGCCGAATATTTTTCTCTGAACCAGAAAAAATTCGAATTAATTCTTCTGTTTTTTCATATCCTGTGGTGGCTTGTACCTGCTCATTTCATGGCCCTGGGCGCTGATCGTTTTATCTGGAGTCCCATTGAGGACAGAACTGGAAGGAGTATTCCCAAAATCGTGCGGCATCTGCTCACGGCTTTGATTTATCTTCTCGCTTTTTTTGGTATAGTGGCTTTTGTATTCGAACAAAAATTGACCAGCCTTCTGGCTACTTCCGGTATGATTGCCATGATCGTAGGTATGGCAATCCAGATCAATATTGCCAATATTTTTTCAGGCATTGCTATCAACCTCGAACGGCCCTTTCGGATCGGAGACTGGGTCAAGGTCGGCTCGTTCAAGGAAGGCAGGGTGGTGGATATCAACTGGCGTACAACCCGAATTCAGTCCAGAGACGATACGATAGTAAGCATTCCTAACAGCCAGGCATCAGAATCTTCCATAGAAAATTTCAGTTTTCCCAGCAGCGGGTACTGGAAATATTTCACCATACATGTAGATCCCTCCCATCCTCCAGAGCGAGTTAAGAAAATATTGCTGGACGCAGCACTTGCAGCAGACGGTGTTTTAAGCGATCCAGCGCCTGCAACCCGTTTTCTGGGAATGACAGCTGGCATGACCGGGCAGAGTGAATCCTGGGCTGCCAATTATCTTATTTCCATTTATGTGGATGATTACGGAAAGAAATTCGCACACAACGAGATGATCTGGAGCAATGTGTGGTCTCACTTGAAACATGCAGGCATCAAGCATGTCATGGAACGCAAGGACATGCACATGACTCTGGACGGAATCAAGCATAAGGATAAAAAGCTGTCCAAGCCTTTGTCCATCTTAAAAGAGATGGATATATTCGAGCCGTTTACAGATGAAGCTAAAGAATTTTTGAGCCAGAGAATGCGCTACAGATATTATCCGCCAGGTGAGATCATAGTCCGTCAGGGAGATGAAGGCGAATCCTTGTTTATCATCGTGGAAGGAACTCTTGGAGTATGGGCTGACAAAAAAACGACAGATCCATATACGGGAAAAACTCGCAAGAAAGCCATTGAAGTTGCAAGGCTGGGAGCGGGTAATTTCTTCGGAGAAATGGCACTTTTGACCGGAGAACCTCGAACTGCAACCATTATATCTGTTACAGAAACCTATCTTTATGAAATAACTAAAGAAGATATTTATCCTCTGATAGAAAAACAGCCGGAAATTTCATGGCCATTGAGCGATGTCTTGAGCGAACGGCGGATGGCAACCGAATCCAAAATGAGCCTGGAACAATCGACAGAAGAAGACCGGACAAGACTTTCTACACAGATATTGGACAAAATTCAGCAGTTTTTCGGATTCAAGAAGAATTGAAACAAATTTGGAAAAATGACGGGGACGGGATTAATTATTATTTCTGTAACAAATATTCTGTAATTTGTGGAGGTTCTCTCTTTTTTGCCGATCAATCGGCAGGCTTTCCTGTCAATTTCAGCACTGGTTCGGAGGAAATCACATAATAGACACTTCCATCCTTGACCTCTGCGCCTTTTTCCAGTATCGACTCGCTGCTGTTAAGTTTTACAGTGGCCAGGATGATCGAACGCTTCTTTTTTTTATTGTTCTGTTGATATTGTTCCCTTGATATTTTTCCTTTTTCCCCATAGACCCAGTACACAATTTTATCATGAGCCATAACCGTCGGATCTCCGAAGGCTAAAAATAAGGCACCAGTCATATCACGGATTTTTTCCTGACTGGCAGGGTTGTATTGTTCGTAAATGATCAGCACTCGATCACTTGATTCGTGAGCCACCACATAAAGATTTTTGTCCTTGAATTTGTATGTTCCCGGACTTGGACTTTTTACAGCACTGCTCACGGCTGTTTTTTTCTGTTCTTTTGACAAAACCTTGCCGAGCGTGTATCCGTAACGGCCAATATTCAATTTTTCCACATCGGCAAATAGAGTGGCAAGTTCATCGGCGGGTGACAAGACAGGCAGCAAAAACGGTAAAAGCAAACAAAATGAAGCTATGGCAAAACTCTTTTTTATTCTTTTAGCCGTCTTTCGATATTCATTGACAGGATTGCCCACTGATCGTTCTCCTTTTAATCATTAAATTAAAACGCCCCGATCATCCCGGTATGGGCTGATCGGAGCGAGTCTTGTTGTTAAAATCAGAAACGTTAGTAATCAGAAACGCTGACCAACAGAAATGTATCCGTATATCTGCGTTTCCAAATCGCATTGTTGTTATTACTGGTCGTAACGCATTTTCCGCTCTTCATCAATGAGTTTCATGGTCTCAGCACTGCCACCTGTTCTTGTCCAGATGTGTTCGGGCTTTGCCAGCAAATCTTCGATGATTTTCTTATATTTATCGCCCTTACCTGCGTGGTCAGCCACTTCCTGAACCTGGGGCAGAAATTCCCGATAAAAATTGCGGCTGACTTCATACATGCCATGCCAGTGCGTATAATCAGGTGCACTCATCGCAGCGCCGTGGCGCGCTCTTCTGCCTTCGTGATGCCAGATTTCAAACCAGGTATATCCCAGATGATTTTGAAATCCACTGGCCTTCCAGATGCCATCTTCTTTGAGCATTTTTACAATCGCTGATCCTGGTTTGGCAAATTTCTCGTTGTAAAGTGTGACAAGTTCATCAAACTGTTTGTAAAAACCTTCGATCTGATTTACTCCATGACAGGATTTGCACATATCCTGCATATTCTTGCGCCGCTGTTTCCAGGGCAGCACTTCTTTGATTTTCTTTTCAGTGACGACCTTTTTCAGCTTGTAATTCTCTGCAACGACATAAGTTTTGTATGTTGCCATCTGACCAGCACGAGGCGGAATTTCGCCTGGAATGTCGGTCACTGTTCCATCTGCAAAAGTAACTCTGTTCAGTTTTGCAGATACAGGCGGACGAAGGGTCCAGGATATCCGGTCTCCCACATTGTGCGTATTCTGTGCAACTGCACCGTTTAATTTTACAAAAGATCCCATATGACAGGTTGAACATGTTGGGGCATAGCTGTAATCCTTGCCCAGAATCCACTTGCCGTCTTTCATGATATTCATGCCGTTCTGGCCGCCTTTTCTCATGGCGCTTCTATAGGCGATACCATGTTTGGATTCCTCATAAATTTCTTTTTGAGGATGATCCGGTCCCAAATGACATTTACCACAGTTGTCGGGCTGTCTTGCAGTGCTGGCACGGAAAGAATGCTTGGAGTGACAGGCATTGCATGTACCCTTGCTGCCATCTGGGTTGATTCGTCCTATTCCGGAATTAGGCCATGTTTTATGGTCTGTCATAGGTGCATCAGTCTGGCTGCGGAGGGCTTTTCCGTCCTTGTCCCGTTCAAGCTTGACTACGGAACCGTGACACTGCCAGCAACCGCTGTGCATATTGGCCTTGTTGGAAGGCATACCACCGATTACCTCGGCAAGCATGTTGTCCAGAGAAGCCATGATCTCACCTGCTGTAGCATGATGAGATTTCTGCATCTGTTCATATTCCGGCTCGTGACATTTCTGGCAGTCATTGGGTGACAGCACGGCTTTGATAAAGGCTCCTTCATGTTTGTAGCCATATTCGTCACCCTTATCGGCTGCATGACAGGTGTAACAACCGACCTGGCCATCCTTAGCTGCTGCGTGGGGGGACTCTTCCCATTGCAGCACTAATGATTTGTTTTCTTTCAGATGGCAGGTCACGCACTTTTTATTGATTTCCTGCATTTTGGGATTTTTCACATCAAAGGACTCTTTTGTCAATCCAAAGGCTGTCCCAGCCATGAATATTCCCAGAACAAGCAAAATAAATATCGATTTGATCAGTTTCATCTCATTTTCTCCTTCTTTCCTGGCGCGGTAGTTTTGTCCGATATCCGGATTCCAATGTTGCTCTAAGTGCCACCCACCTCCTTTCGATTCAAGTCTTTATCTTCTTCATTCCAAAACGGAAAAATTTTGCTGAGAACGAACAGAATGATCAATGGAAGGGTCATCAGGACAATAGCTGTCAGAATTCCTTCCTTGTCGAACCATTCAGGGTGAAACTGGGTAAAGCCTCTGTCACTTTTCGATATTAGCTGACCGCCGATAACAACGTTCCAGCGCATGAAAACAACCTGCAAAAGAAGCATGAACGAAACCACAGATGCGAGGAGTTTATAGCTCGCATCGCTTATTCGGGTAAGGCAGAGAATGCCGAGCAGAAGCAGCGGAACCACCGAAAGAAGACCGACCTGCCATTCCCAGAAAGAAACATAGAGCGGCCCGGCAAGGAGCCTGTCCACCATGTGATAATGCTCAGTGTAAAGATATGAATGTGAAAAAATTTCAAGCATTTCAAACGTAAAATCTACAATGAAAAATCCTGCAAGAAATTTAGTGCAGGTTTTTACACATTCAAGATCAATGTACTGTCCTCGAAAGCTTTTGATCAGAATATACGCCAATATGATGCCGGACACACCGGAAACACAGGCCGAAAGCAAAAATATGACAGGCATGAGCGGTGTGGCCCAGGTCGGGTTTGCCTTGATGCCTCCGAAAATAAATCCGACATATCCGTGAAGTACGCAGGCCATGGGAATACCGATTGCTGCAAGAAAAGCGATAATTTTCCGGTCGAGTTCAAGAGATTGTTCGGAAAGATTGCTGCTGTCACAGGTTAATGCTCTGTAAATTATTTTCATCAGTCCACTGGATTGTCCTTTCAAATGCACCAGTGTGGGACGGAAAATGAACAGAATTTCCAGAAAAAGGACTAGACCATAGGCCCCATAAATATATCCGAATCCTGCCATGGCCGAGGACGGGTTCGGTGTGAGCATGATGTTAAAATTTCTTTCAGGACGGCCTAAATGACACAGCAGAGGCAGTGTGGCACAGGCTAGAAAGGCCAGAGCGAACAGAAGAGAAAAACGAGATACTGGCTTGAGCGATTCGATTTTGAAAACATGATAAAGCGAAGAGACGATAAAAGCTCCAGCAACTATTCCGGTTATGTAAGGATAGAGGGCTATCATCATACTCCAATGAACGTGAAGATCGTTGGGGAAAACATAATTTGTAAGTGTTGAAACGACATTTTCATGGGCCGGATTCATTATACCACCTCCCGTCTGACACCCTTATAATAGAGTGAGGGCGCATTTCCCATATCTTTTTTCAGTACTGTAATAACATCGTGACTTCTCAGGATTTTATAAACTTCGGATTTTTTGTCGTTCATATCACCAAATTTTCTGGCTTTAGTAGGACAGACATGAACGCAGACCGGCAGCAGACCCTTGCGAACTCTGTGGTAGCACCATGTACATTTTTCCGCTGTTCTGGTGACCGGATGAAGAAATCGGGCGGAATAAGGACATGCCTGGATACAATAGCCGCATCCCACACAGCGTTTGGAATCTACCAATATGAAACCGTCTGGAGATTTGAATGTGGCTCCTACGGGGCAGACCTGCACACATGAAGGTTTTTTGCACATATTGCAAAGCTTGGGTACGAAAAACGTGTCCCTGATTTTTCCTTTCAGTTCCGGGCGGGGTTCCTGATAGCCTTCCACACCTCCCTTGGGAGAATCGACATACACATTGTCATCGAAATCCTTGACATATCGTTCCACCCATGTTCTGTAATTGCCGTCCGGGACATTATATTCCCGTTTATCTGCCACACAGCAGGAACCGCATCCGATGCATCTTGTGATATCCACGACAAAGGCGAACTGGCGGGAGGACATGTCATATTCCTGCCCGCGAATGCCGGGTATCTGTTCCGGGATTTTGTCAAAATCATTTTCCTGTTTCTCACCAACTCCTGCTTCGAGAGGTATAACCAGAAGCAGAGAACCGCCTATGGCTCCCTTGAGTACTTTCTTTATAAATGCCCGGCGATCACCATTCAACTCTGTTGCCATGTCAGGTACACCGCCCGATACAGCATTCGGCGTTTTATCCGTTCTGCTCATCAGATTGTCTCCTTTATGCCGGTTATTTTTATGGCCTGATTGATATATTCGAGGGGTGCATGCACATAATGACACTGGTTGCATGTGTGCGTCTCTTTGACATTCTGCTTTTTCAAATGATCCGGCATTGCAACGGTTTTGATTACATCTTCCGGTCTCGCTTCAATAGCCTTGTTATGACACCGGAGGCACAGGGTCTTGATTTCGTCTCCTGTCATGACCGGAAGCGTTTTCACTTTTTTTCCGTCAGCGATATGATCAGCATACGTGCCATGACAGAATTCGCAGGATATGGTTTTATGGTTTCCTTTTGAGTGCCGATTTGCCTCGTGTGCATGGCACGAACTGCAGGAGGCGTTGGTCCAGTGGCGGATTTCCCTGTCAGCCTCCTCTATAATGGCATCGGCACGATAGTGGCCATATACGCCAAAGGATTCGGGCGTCATGACCACTTTGGCGAGAAATCCAAGGACAGCAGCAATCACAATCCCTCCAATGATACGTTTGACATGTGAATTATAGCTTGATTCCACCCGAACGCCTCCTTAATGTTAGCTTATCTTAAGCTCTGAATCTGGCAAGCGATTCCAAAAAGCAACCGTGAGTTTTCAGACACTGTTATCAGAAATTGTTATGGACAGGAGAAAACTCAGGACATCCCATACCAAATTTTATGTATAGTGGTAAAGAAACAATATTGTAAAAGTTGTAACAATTGATGCAGCATTTTACATGGCAGTTCTGCTCAGATCAATTAATCATCAAATTTACTGGTTTTCACCTGCCTGATTTTGAGGAATTATAAAATGAAAAACGCTGCCCCGGCTTTCTGTACTTTCAGCCCAGATTCGGCCTTTGTGGGCTTCAATGATTTTCCTGCAAATGGTTAACCCCAGGCCGGTTCCTTTAGTCTGTCCAGTGCCGCCTCTGGATGGAAGGGTATGAAATTTCAAAAAAATTGTTTCAATGTCCTTGTCGCTTATGCCGATTCCAGAGTCTTGTACAGATACGTGAACCCATTGAGCTTCCAAACGGATTCGGATCAGAATTTTGCTGTTCGGGCTGGAAAATTTGATGGCATTTTCGATAAGATTTACCAATACTTGCTCAATACGTTCCGTATCCATTTCCACCCAGACCAGATCCTGGTATTTAAAATCGAAGGTAATGGATTTTTTATGAGCCTCAAGGCTCAAGATTTCGATGATTTCTCGAATCAATTCGGTCATATCGTTTTTCTCGAAGTTCCAGGTCACTTTGCCTGCCTCTATCCTTGTCAGCTCCAGCATATCCGATATGAGATGCGTCAGCCGCAGCAGATTGTTGTCGATAATGGTCAGATAGCTTTTGTTGTCTTCTTTCGTCACTGTACGTTTCAGATAATCAAGTCCTCCCTGAATCGCCGTGACAGGTGAACGGAGTTCATGAGACATGTCCGCTATAAATTCGGTCTTGAGCTTGTCAAGCTTTTTCAGTTCCTGATTTGCCTGATATAGTTCGAGGGTAGCTGTTGCAATTTCTTCCTGCATGATTTCTTTATTCTGGGATAATTTTTCTGCCATAGTATTAAATGTCTGCCCCAGTTCTTCGAATTCATCATCAGTTTTTAGATTGACTCTGGCCTGATGATTGCCATTACTGATATCCGCAGCCATGCTTTTTATCATGTTGACAGGTTTTATGACCACCTGGCGTAAAAGGAAAAACAAGGTCGTGATTGTCAATAGAATGATTGCTGCTCCAGCAAAAACAAGATTGAAATATGTGTTATTAAGCGATTGTTTCACCTTTTCTGCCGGAAAAAAAATACTCAGGCATCCACCAACGCTTCCCATCGTGAAATTTTTATGGCATTCCATACACGATTTTTCAGCATAAAGAGGAACTGCATAACGAAAAGCCCTTTCCTTATTGCTCTGAACAAAAGAGTAATGTTCACTGATCTGATCAATGTTGAAGCGATTCAAAGCCATTCGTTCGAAGGTATCCAGACTGCTGTCGTTCGAATTTACAGGATTGAGGCAGGCCAGTCGAAAGTTGTACATATTTTCCCGCAGTGAATATTGAGACAATTTTTTGGTAACCATAGCAGGAGAAAAACGGGTAAGATTTTTCCCGGCAATATGCTGCTGACCATTAAGAGCATAAATGCATTTTTCAGGGTCCGCTGTGTCCTGATTCACCATGATCCCACCACAGTCAGCAATCCACTGGCGGGTCAGAATAATCTGACGGGCCAGAATTCGAGCCTGATTGAGGATCTGTTCTGTGGCATTGCGTTCGCTGCGGATGCCTGCCCATGAAAAAATAACTCCCAGCACAGGAACGATGATGAACACAATGCTTAAAAAAAACTTTCGTTCGAGAGAATATTTGATATCAGTACCTTTATAATTACTTGCTTCAACTTTAATTTTATATTTTTTGCCACATAAATAAATTAAGCATTCATTTTAT
>JAUCGE010000253.1 GCA_030377965.1 Desulfobacterales bacterium HSG16 | reverse complement strand
GACCGATGGTCAAGCAAAAAAACTTGATCATTGTATGAGAAAAATCTACACTTGCTCTGTTTGATCGGCCATAAGTCCATAATTTGTTCAGGAGGGAGGCATAATGGAAATTCCGAAATTGAGCCAGAAGATAGTCGAGCAACGCAGAGCCGGTGCGCCGGTTTTGGGGAAAATGATCGAAAAAACCCGTGACTATACGGAAAAACTCGAAGAAGTTTCTGGGGCATTGCAGCAATTGAGCGATCTGGATACGCCGGTACTCAAAGAAGCAGGTCATCAGATCGCAACTTTGACCGAAGAACTCAAGGATTTGGAAAAACGGACAGATATCAGGTTTGCCCGTTTTGACAGCGGCCTTGTCACCGTGTCCATAGCAGGTCTGGAAAAGGCCGGAAAAACCACTTTTTTGAGATCATTGACCAATATTGAGGCTCTTCCCGCCTTTGATGAACGCTGCACTGCTGTCTGCTGCGAGATTCATTTCGATGATAAAAGAAGTGATTTTGACATTGAGTTTTACTCGGAACCCGAATTCATGGACAGAGTTATCAGGCCGGTCATAGAGACCATTGCTGAAGATCTTCCTGAAAGTGAAGCCTCATATTTCAGGCCCCCTAATACCGCTGCTGAATTTATCAATATGCATATGCCTGGAGCTGATCTGCTGCCGGGAGGCACAACCGCTTACAAATTATTGACTGATCTTATCCGGCTGAAGGAAAATTTTCTCGAATGCAGGCAAAATTTAGGAAAAAAACCTTTGCTGATGCGGCCTCTTGAGGAATTGAAAGACTGGGTTTCCCACAAACAGTCGGATGTAAAAGACGAAACAGGTGATGAAGCAGCCAGAGGCAGGCATCTTGCGCGTGTGTCCGCTGCAAGAGTGTGCAGAATATATACGAGTTTCAAAGGCGGATCAAAGCATCTTCGCTGGATTGACACACCTGGTGTGGACGATCCAAATCGAAGAGCGCGGGATCTGACCCTTTCTACCATAGCATCCGAGACAGACCTGCTTGTACTTGCCAGCAGGCCAGGTTCCAGCCCGTCTCCGAATGAAAATTTTCACAGGTTCTGGGATTCGGTTTCAAGACAGCCCGATGAAGTCAAGCTGTTGAGCAGATTGTTGTTTGCCTTAAACTGTGACCGCCGTGTTGACCCCACAGGTGAAAATATCCGGATTCATCGTAAATATCTGATAGATGCGGGAGTTCCTGCCCATATTTTCACAGGCCCTTATGAGGCTATTAAAGAAACCGATGCCGCAGCACTCATGCAGGCGGTAAATGATCACCTTGCCCGTCATCTTGCTGATCAGGATGAACTTGCTGTTTCCGAACTCGAATCAAGGCTGAAAAACATCCAGGCAAGAATCAGACTCCTTCACGACAATCTTGCAAAAACCCATCCTTCGGACGCAAGTCAGCTGGATCTGGAAACAGAAACTTTTCATAAATGGTTTCACTGGTATTATGAAGGAAAAGACAGCGGATTCTGGACGGATCTGATCCAGGCACTTGACAGATCCACGCGAACCATTCTGGAAGACCAGCGGATTCTGGATTCGGAATCCTCTTTAAAAGAAATTTTTCTGCAGGAAGCAAAAAATATTCAGGATCGGATTCCTCTGCCCGAAGAACTTGATGCCTATCTGGTCAAACACAGGGGAGAAAACCCCATACCGAGCGCCATGCGGGCCATAAGCCTTCACTTTTCAAAACTGATCAACCGCTTATCGGACGAGATCCAGGAATTCGGACCTATAATGCAGGACGAACTTGTCTCTGTTTTAGTCAATGCAGGACTTATGCCACTTTTATCTGGAGAATCAGGCGGGGAAAAATTGAAAAATCTTCTGGGTTCTTTTGACCAGGGGCTTGACCTGTCATCTTCCGGCAATGATGTCACTGAAGTTTTGCAGGAGGCATTGGAACTGCCCAGAAATCTGAAATATGTAATCCGGTACGAACTCAGGCCTGCTGTGGATTTTTGTGATCCCACACTATGGAACGATCAACAGCAGGCATGGACAAGGCTCTGCGACATGATAACATCCAACGGCGGCGATGTGGAAAGGTTGGCGGAAATAGATGTAAAAACTCATCCGCCGATTTCTGATTCCAGAGAGAAAGATCATGAGATATTGAAAAAAATTACAGGTAATGCCATGCTTGGCATTCATACGGTCTTGAGCAACGAAAGGTATCTGCCAAAACGGATAGCCGACGATTTCATGCGGGATTGTCGAGTACGGCTTTGTTTCGGCCCGGAATCCGAACAACAATGGCGAAGCCTTTTGTTTAAAAATCGGGGTATCCTGCTGGCCAGCAATATCGGGCAGATCAGGACAAGATCTGAGGGCATACGCCGTTTTCATACTGCCTTGAGCAGGCTTGAGGCGAGCCTGCCGTAAGATTTCAGGTTTTTATATATGAAAAAAATTTTGTATAACCATGCACAGACTGGCATAAGCGAAGCGCTGCCTGTCATTTTGTCTGCAGGTGCTTGTTGTCCTGCTTTCATTGTTCGTTTTGACCTGTTGGTCATAGCCGGTTAACTGGAGGAGATATGGAACAGCGGTTTTTAGATACAGTCGCCATAGCGGAAAGGGCTGGGTATGCGGATATTGCAAAAAGGCTGTCACAGGAACTTGAAACGTTCAAAGACGATACCTACAAAATAGCTGTGACCGGCGAGTTCAAGACCGGTAAATCAACCTTGATAAACCGGATTTTTTTGAAAGAATCCATACTTTTTACCGATATCATGGAAGCCACTGCCGTACCCACGGAAATAGGGTATGGGCCGGAAAAAAGCCTTGAAACCATTTCATATCCCAAATATATGGAGCCAGAAGACGGAAAAGACAATATTCCTTTTTTTTTAAACGATCCAAAGCCTGAAGATATAAGGCAGCAGACATCGGCTGACACGGACGAGGAAAGGGCAAAGCTCGCGGGAAAAACCCGGCTTGTGAAGTTATCATGGCCGGCAGATCATCTGAAAGGGCTGACTCTTTACGACACTCCCGGTATAAATTCATTGAATGAAGCCGTGATTGCCACCACTTACCGGATTATTCCAAGATCCGATCTTGTGTTATTCCTGACTTCGGCAAAACAATTGTCTGCCGTGGAAATTGAATTCCTGTCAGGCAGGGTTTTCAGCGAGGGCATAACCAGGGCTGTCGTGATCATCGGGTATGATCCCAATGCTGGAATCCTCGAATCCAGGCAACGAGACGAACTGATAAAAAACATCAGAAATCAGTTGGCTAATATCGGAAGATCCCAGGTACCCGTGGAACTGGCCATGATACGGGAGACGATTGTGCCTGAAAAAAAAGAATCTGCTCTCAGCTTTATAGCAAGGCTCGAAGCCGAACTGTCCGAACCTTTGGAAACTGGCCCGTTGAGCGAAGAAGATCATCAGCATGCTGTAAACGACATCCTCTCCGATCTGCTTGGCGAAAAGACAGAAACAGAACTTAAAAGTGAAAATCAGGTCAGAAAAGATGAAGAAGATGAAAAGGAGTTAAGCCTTTTTTCTCTGGAAGAAAAGCTTATCCGCTTTATCCGGGAAAACGTGCGTCCTGCTCGTATGGAAAAGGCCATGCGAGTTTTGAACGTTCATATTCAGCTTGCCCTTGTCCGTTGCAGTGCGGAACTTGGAGCCTTGGGAAAGAGCGAAAAAGAACGGCATGAGATGCTTGATGCCATCAAATCTCGTGAAAAACAGATTCGCGAAAAATTCGATTCAATGTCAGAGGTATTCAAAAAAGATTTAAGAGAGATTGAAGTCATATTTCAAAAGGATATTGAGGAAGGTTTAAATCGAATTTCAAAAGCCTTTATAGCAGGTTTTAACTCGTGTAACGGGCTGGGAGAATTGCAGGTAAGGCACAACAAGGCGGATCTTCTGATTAAAAGAGATTTAGAGGAGATGTTTCTTGTCTGTTCCCGGAAGAACCAGGCCAGAATAAAAAATCTGATCGAAAAATACGGTATCAAAAGCAGGCTGGTGTTAAATCCCTGGCAGGCGGAAGTGGCACAGGATCTTTCTATCGACGGCGGCTTTTTGTCCAGAATCCCGCCTTTTGCTATTTTTACCCTGGATATCATGCTTTTTGCACAGTTCGGTCCCTTTGGTCCCCTTGCGGATATTCTGATCAGACTGGTAGCCACCTATATTCCGTATATCAATAAACTGATGCCTGTATCCATTGCAGGGGAAGTAGTGAAAAAAAAGATCTGCAAATCTGTGAATGAACAATTCGATGCCATCAAAAAAGATCTGCCGGAACAGATGGATAAAACCTTTCGACAGATAAGCGACCGCTTGATTCGAGAATGGAATTCATATGCAAATGAGCAGTTGAACACAGTAAGAGAGAGTGTTGAAAAAGCAATGGAACAGACAGGTGATCCCGCAGCCCACGAAGACCGACGCAGGCTGCTTGCCCAGATCAAGTCGCAACTTGAAGAAATGGTATAATATTCAATATTATGACACCAGATAAATATAAA
>JAUCGE010000252.1 GCA_030377965.1 Desulfobacterales bacterium HSG16 | reverse complement strand
CAGATTCCGAAATGGTATCATTTTTTAATGTCAATACATTAGAAGATATTCAAAAGGCGGAAAATCTGATTTGAAAATCAATTTTTTAAAAAGGAGAATATTATGACAATCATCGAACTTTTCGACAAAATAAAAAATCATCCTGATTATGATAAGGCAGGCATGGTATTGTTTCATAATGGTGTAGTTCGAGGCACTTCAAGAGACGGCAGGAAAGTGTCCGGGCTGAAAGTCAAGGTCGATCATGAAAAACTCGATCTGATTATAAAAGAAAAAAGAAAGACTCCGGGCATTGTGGAAATATTGATTCATATATTTGAAAACAAGGATCTGGCAGTCGGAGATGATGTCATGTATCTCGTTGTTGCGGGTGATATTCGTGAAAATGTTATTGAAACCCTTCATGATACTTTAAATGCCGTAAAATCTCAGGTAACATCAAAAACCGAGTATTTCACAGAGGAATAAGATGGCCGAATTTACTCATATAGACGAAAATGGCAATGTACGAATGGTGGATGTATCTGGAAAAGAGCCGACCGTTCGTAAAGCTTTGGCAGGTGGTGTTATTCATATGGAGCCTGAAACTTTTGCTATCATCCGGGACAACAGAGCCAAAAAGGGAAATGTCCTTGAAACTGCCCGGATTGCGGGAATCATGGCAGCCAAGAAAACCCATGATCTTATTCCTATGTGTCATCCTCTCAATATCAAACATGCTTCAGTCGATTTTTTTCCTGATCCTTCAAACCATTCCATCAAAATTGAGGCAGGTGTGAAGATCATAGACCAGACAGGTGTAGAAATGGAGGCTTTGACCGCTGTTTCTGTAGCAGCTTTAACCATTTATGATATGTGCAAGGCTTATGACCGGAGCATGAGTATTTCCGATATCCGGGTTTTGGAAAAATCAGGCGGTAAAAGCGGAAGGTTCGTACATCCGGGTGTTGAAAAATGACTTCGAGAATGATCCGGAAAGATGAATCAAAGCTTTTTGTCCTGGTTTCAAGTATTATTGTTGTCATTTTTGTAATATTTGCAGTCATTTTTTTCAAAAAGGATGAGAAAAAGATAGAAAAGCCTGTGGTGAAAACTATGGTAAAGTCCGGGACAAATCCTGTGTTGATAAAACTTGATGCAGGATCAATGCCTGAATTTTCAGATGACCTGGCTCTGAAAAATCTTGAAAATGTCATTAATCAGAGTCTGAAATATTTAAAAAAAATACCTGAAAACCGGATATTTACATTTGGAAAGGACAAATATCCGACCACGCACATGATTCTTTCTTTAAAGCGATTTTTGGAATTCATAAAAAAGAAACCTTCAACGGGAGAGATTGATCAATTTATCAGAACCAACTATATAGTATATAAATCAAAAGGAAGGGATGACAAAGGGACTGTTCTTTTTACAGGTTATTTTGAGCCTTTGCTTTTCGGGAGTCTGAAAAAAAGTGAAAAATATCGATTTCCGGTTTATGGCAGACCAGATGATCTGACTGTTCTTGATCTTTCCCTGTTTTCTAAAAAATATAAGGGAAAGAAAATAACAGGCAGAGTCAAGGGAAAAACTTTTGTACCCTATCATGATCGGAAAGAGATTGATCATGACCGGGTTCTCGATAAAAAAGCTGATATTCTTGCATGGGTTGATGATCCCATAGATATTTTCTTTCTTCACATCCAGGGTTCCGGTAAAATAGCGCTTGATAGCGGAAAAACCATTAATATTCAGTATAATTCCCAGAACGGCAGACCATATATGAGCATAGGGAAGTTATTGATAGATACGAAAAAAATCGGAAGAGCGGAGATGTCCATGCAAAAAATCCGTGAGTATCTTAATGCTAACCCTGATCAGATGCAGAAAGTTTTCAATTACAATCCGAGTTATATCTTTTTCTGGATTAAAGATGACGGGCCCTATGGAGCTATAAATGTCAGGCTCACCCAGGAACGATCAATAGCTATAGATAGAAAAATTTTTCCTTCAGCAGCTTTGTCCTTCATTGACGCCGAAAAACCTGTTATTGATAAAAATGGGAATATTGTTGAATGGAAAAAATTTTCTCGATTTGTGTCAAGTCAGGATACAGGCGGTGCTATCAAGGGGCCTGGCCGTGTGGATCTGTTCTGGGGAGCTGGTGATTACGCAAGAATAGCAGCCGGTCATATGAAGCATTACGGAAGCCTTTATTTTTTTATATTGAAGCAGGATAAGGCGGGCAATTGACTTGACACACTATGGCAAACTCAGTAAAAAATGAAGATTTTATCGGGTTTATTACTGAAGATTATTTGAAAAAAAGGTTTTGACAAGGAGAAAACCATATGTTTGGCATGGGTATGACGGAAGTACTTGTAATACTGGCAGTCGCGCTGATATTTATCGGCCCGAAAAAATTGCCGGAACTTGCCAGATCATTAGGCAGGGCAATGAACGAATTTAAAAAAGCTGCCAGTGAAATCAAAGAAAGCATGGATGTTGATAATGATCTCGACAGTCTGAAAAAAACCTATGATGATGTGAATACGGCTATTAAAAACCCCATAGATCTGATAGGAAATTTGCCAGGTAATGAAGATGATGATGATGATGCTCAAACAGATAAATCGAAAGACAAGGCTGAAATCAGTCTGAAAGACAAAGCTGAAATCAGTCTGAAAGACAAGGCAGGCAAATCAGATGCCGAAGATGAGGATAATTATGATGATGACCCTTATGGTATTCTGCCCATTAATTCCGATGATGCCGAGAAATCTGTCGATTCCAATGCAGGAGGCAATGAATCGGATAAAAAAAATGAAGTTTCCGACTTGATAACTGAACAGCAGATATCCGAAAAAATCGATAAACCCGAAAAAATAGAGGTGAAGCAGGCATGATGGAGGATAATGATAAAGTTCCGTTTACCGAACATCTGGTAGAATTGCGGGATCGCATGCTCAAATGTTTTTATGCGGTCGGTATCGGTTTTCTTCTCTCATACGGCTTTAGAACACAGATTTTCGATCTTTTGGCCCGGCCTCTGATAGATGTCATGAATTCAGATGGTAAAATGATTTATACCGGGCTGCCCGAAGCTTTTTTCACGTATCTGAAGGTGGCTTTTATCTCCGGTGTTATGGTGGCTTCTCCTGTAATTTTATACCAGTTCTGGATGTTCGTGGCCCCCGGACTTTATAACAAAGAAAGAAAAATGTTGATACCGATCATATTTCTTTCCTCCTTCTTTTTTATCGGTGGTGCTTTGTTCGGATATTTCTTTGTTTTTCCATATGGATATAAGTTTTTTCTCGGATTTGAGACAGATTCACTTCAGGCTCTTCCAGCCATGCGGGATTATTATAATTTTTCGTCAAAACTGCTCATCGCTTTTGGCATAGTATTTGAGTTGCCTCTTGTGATCACTTTCATGGCAAAGCTCGGACTTGTAACTCCTGCTTTTCTCAGGAAAAACAGAAAATATGCCATTGTAATATTTTTTATAGGCGCTGCCTTAATCACGCCGCCGGATGTTGTAACACAGGTATTCATGGCTCTTCCCCTGGCCATTCTTTATGAATTGAGCATATTCGGAGCTGTAATTTTCGGACGGAAAAGTCCTGTTGATGAAGAAGACAGGGCGTAAAAACCGGATATCAAAAAGTCCGAATAAAAATAATATTTGCACGGATCAGAATGATAATCGCTGCAAAGCTTTGAAAATGGATCTTGTTCATTTTCCGATGTGAAATCGGTCTTTGGCGTTGACAGGGCTTTTATGAATTGATAGATATTTAATAAAAGGTATTAACCCCAAAAAAAGGAGAAAGTTAAAAAAAATGAAAAAACAAACATTATTGATTCTGGCAGTAATTGTTGGTACTGCATCCTTGTTTATCGCGACCAGCCTTTTTGCTGGAACCGCTGTCAAGGATGAATTCATGCTGGATGCCCCGGAATATGCCAAGCATAAAAAAGGGATCGTCAAGTTTACCCATAAAAAGCATAATATAGATTACAAGATCGGTTGTGGGGAATGCCATCATGACGACAAAGGCGCTGCTTTGAACAATCTCAAAATTGGTGACAATGTTCAGAGATGTATCGAGTGTCATAAAAAACCTTCCGAGCGTCCCAAGGGCAAAGGTGCTCCCAAGCTGAACAAAACACAGAAGCTTGAATATCATGCCGAAGCAATTCATATGAATTGTAAAGACTGCCATAAAAAATTCAATAAGAAAAACAAGACTAAGGCTGCTCCTACAAGCTGCAGCAAATGTCATCCCAAAACAAAGAAGTAAATCCAAAAAATAGCGTTTTGAAAAAAAAATAAAGGCAGGTATCATTTACAAAATGATGCCTGCCTTTTTTTGTTGCTTGTTTTTTGTTGCTACAAGGATTTTCGATAAGAATGGGATTATAAGAAAAGGATTTTTCATTATTAAATCAAGCTTTTATAGCTTGAGAACAAGCACTCTGCACATAAATTTATAACATTTTTTTCGCAGGCCACCAGTTATTCTGACCATCAACCGTTGTTAAGTACCCGATCAATAATTT
>JAUCGE010000251.1 GCA_030377965.1 Desulfobacterales bacterium HSG16 | reverse complement strand
GAATGATAAATACTCCATATGTACAGATCAATTTTTAAAAAAAGACGAGTTCATGCTTTCATGATCTTATTTAATAACTTATTACCGGGAAAAGGAGAGGAAAACATGGCAACAGACTATGATGCAGCTTACGAGAAATCAATGAATGATCCTGATGCTTTCTGGGCAGAGCAGGCTGAAGATTGCCACTGGTACAAAAAATGGGACAAAGTGCTTGATGATTCCAATAAACCTTTTTATCGCTGGTTTACAGGCGGAGAAGTAAACACCTGTTACAATGCCCTGGATTATCATATAGATAATGGCCGGGGAGATCAACTGGCACTCATTTATGACAGCCCGGTGACCGAGACGAGCAAAAAATATACATATAATGAATTGAGAGATGAAGTTGCCAAATTTGCAGGCGCTCTGGCGGCTCAAGGAGTTGTCAAAGGAGATCGGGTCATTATTTATATGCCCATGATAGCGGAAGCTGCCATAGCAATGCTGGGATGTGCAAGAATCGGCGCTGTCCATTCCGTGGTTTTCGGAGGTTTTGCAGCAAAAGAACTGGCAACCAGGATCGAAGATGCAAAACCCAAGGTCATAGTGTCTGCTTCCTGCGGTATAGAAGGCAAAAAAACTATCAAATACAAACCTCTTCTTGACGGAGCTATCGAATTCTCTTCCCACAAACCTGACAAGTGCATCGTTTTCCAGCGTCCCATGGAAAAAGCCGAAATGATCTCAGGCCGTGATCTTGACTGGGCAGAAAGCGTTGCAGCCGCAGCCCCTCATGACTGTGTACCGGTAGCTGCGACAGATCCGCTGTATATCCTTTATACTTCTGGAACAACTGGCCAGCCAAAGGGAGTCGTTCGTGACAACGGCGGTCATATGGTAGCCCTGAAATGGAGCATGAAAGCGGTTTATGATGTAGATGCCGGAGATGTGTACTGGGCAGCATCTGACGTAGGCTGGGTTGTTGGCCATTCCTATATCGTATATGGCCCGCTTCTTAAAGGATGCACAACCATTCTTTTCGAAGGCAAGCCGGTCGGAACTCCTGACGCAGGGGTTTTCTGGCGCGTCATATCTGAACACAAAGTCCGAACCATGTTTACAGCACCCACAGCCTTCAGGGCCATAAAGCGTGAAGATCCAGAAGCAAAACTTTTAAAGAATTATGATCTGTCAAACTTCAAATATCTGTTTCTTGCAGGTGAAAGATCTGATCCTGACACTATCCAGTGGTCTGAAAACAACCTCAAAGTTCCGGTCATTGATCACTGGTGGCAGACGGAAACCGGCTGGTCTATTGTGGCCAACTGTGCTGGTCTGCATCTGTATCCTGTCAAATACGGATCACCGACCAAACCCGCACCTGGCTGGGATGTACAGGTAGTCGATCCAGACTGTAATCAGGTCAAGGCCGGAGAAATCGGCGCATTGGTCGTAAAACTTCCTCTGCCTCCAGGAACCCTGCCGACTCTCTGGCAGAACGATGACCGGTACGTGGAATCATATCTTGACGAATTCCCCGGATATTACAAGACAGCGGACGCAGGCTATATCGACGAAGAAGGCTATGTTTATGTTATGGCCCGCACGGATGATATCATCAACGTAGCAGGACATCGTCTCTCTACTGGCGGCATGGAAGAAGTGTTGTCAGACCATCCTGATGTCGCCGAATGCGCTGTCCTCGGTGTCGCCGACAAACTCAAAGGACAGATTCCCATAGGATTTCTGGTACTGAACGCTGGAGTTACCAGAGAAAATGACGAAATTATCAAAGAAGTCATTCAGATGGTCCGTGACAGGATCGGGCCGGTCGCAGCTTTTAAGACAGCTACAGTGGTAAAACGTCTGCCTAAGACAAGATCCGGAAAAATTCTGAGAGGCACGATCCAGAAGATCGCCGACAATAGTGACTACAAAGTGCCTGCTACCATTGATGATCCAACAACTCTGGACGAAATGGAAGTCGCTTTGAATAATATAGGTCTGGCTAAATCCAGAACATAGAAAATAGCTGATTTTTTGTTTTTATTTTGTTTATGTCCCGTTCCCGTGTTTTTTAGCGGGAGCGGGATTTTTTTTGCATTCTTTATTACGATAAATGACCAAGTCAACACTTGTGGACTTATCCGTAAAAAAAAGCAGCCATTTTTTGATCACTGTCAAACTCCAAAGCGCACACCATTATCCGTAACGACAATAAAACGATCAGCAATTTTTTCACCATAAGCATAAAGCAGCCGTTTAATCGCGTCGATTTTGTTGACTGCCCGTTCGTCTTCGAGACGCAACAGGATTATGCCGCAATGAGGTAATCTCTCACGGTAAACTTTTTTTCCAAAGTCTTTGTCATTTGTAATCAGGATTCGATTTTCCTCGAAAGCCTTTTCAATGATGACATCGTCATTGATTCCCCGAGCTTCTTCAAAAACCGAAAAAACTTCGTGATTTTGTTCTCTCAACCAGCGAGCGACAGAAGTTCCAGTACATTCATCGATGAGAAAACGCAATTATGCTGCCTCTTCAGGCAATGGCATGAAAGTTGTGTCTTCCAATGATTTAGTGGCAAAAAGAAAGCAGGCATTGATATCTTCCGTCACAAGTCCTTCATATTCATCCAATATCTCTTCGATTGAAGAACCATGTGCCAACAACCCGAGAACATATTCGACAGTGAGTCTCGTTCCTTTGATTACAGGCTTTCCTACCATAATTTCAGGATCGACAGTTATCCGGTCAAGCAGTTTTTTATCTTTCATGATTTATTTTTCCTTTCACTATCCATACCCTTATCAAATGGTAAGATAAAAAACAAGAAAAATCAGATCACCCATATCGGAGGCGGTTGGCAAACCCATAAGAACCAGAACCATCCATGTATTTGTCGCATTGTGCGATAACGTGCATCAGCGAATAGTGCCTGTAACCAAAAAAACTTAGCAATGGTGAAGATCCCGCGAACAATCTCAATTTATCTGAGCGCTATAGACGAGGAGCCTGAATTCAACAAGCAAGTTTTTTTGACAAAAACAGCAAACAATGATTGGTACTACGTATGGAAATTTCAGAAAGAACAAAAAACCGGCAAAAAAAAATGGTTGCCAACCTGGCAGCCGATTTCCAGGAAGCCGAAGAATGGGATCTTGATTTCTGGCAGAAGCAGACTCCACAGCAGCGATTGTCAGCTCTGGTTGCCATCAGAAATGATATCCTTAAGGTAAGCAAGGCTCGGGAGATTTAAAACAAATCCGAATAAGGGGGGGGGGATTTTCGGAAAATGGAAACCAACCCAATCAAGGATTTCTAATCCCATCCACAGGAGAAGTCTTCAGCGCCTTTATCGCCGGATACAAAGTCGCTATAAATCCGATCAAAAGAGTTGAGGCAATTATCACGATCACATCAAGAGCTTGATGTCTTACCGGCAGAGTGGTAAAAAAGTAGATGTTTTTTGGTAGATCTACAAAACTATATCTTTGCAGAACAGCGCAGATAGCAAAGCCTAGTCCCGTTCCGATCAAAGCGCCGGTTGTTGCAATGAGCATTCCTTTGGCGACGAAAATTTTTCCGATGCTTGCATCGCTTGCTCCCATTGCCTTTAAAATTGCTATATCCTTTCTTTTTTCCATTACCATCATGATCAGAACGCTTGTGATGGAAAAACATGCCACAAGCACTATTAAAATCAATATGACAAACATCATGGATTTCTGATGGTTTAAAGCTCTATAAAGGGTTTTGTGGGTTCTTGTCCAGTCTCTGGCCCAGTATGGATAACCAAGATCCTCCCGGATTTTTTGGGCGACATCAGGTGCATCGAACATTTCCTTTAAGCGTATTTCAATGGCTGACACTGCCTTGCCCAGGGACATGATTTTCTGGAGATCTTCTATATGCATACAGGCCAGAGATTTATCCATTTCATACAATCCCGAATCGAATGTTCCGACCACACGAGCGCGGCGCATGGCTGGAAGCCTGCTCATGGACTGCTGGCTTTTTCTTGAAAAAAGAGTGTACATCAAAACATCGCCTGCCTTGACATTAAGCTGTTCTGCCAGGGGCGCTCCTAAAATTATTCCAGGTAAGATTCGGGGCGATGCTTCCAGAGTCTTTTCATTTCGATATTCGGTCAGCTTTTTACGGGCTGATTTGACAGGAGAATGTGCAGGGTCTGATCCGTAAATTTCTTCTGATATTCCTTTTAGCATAACCCCGACCATAGCTTTTTTGGATCGGAGCATGACCTGCGTATGGATAAAAGGGGCTGCACGATCCACCTCCTGCACATCTTTTAGATAGTCAATGATTCTCAGGGAATCTTCAATTCGATTATCTGCGTGCAGGATCAGGACATGGGGCTGGTCTGCCAGAACACGGTCTTTGAGATCGTATTCAGCGCCGGTCATGACTGCAATGACCGCTACCAGTACCATCACGCCCAGGGTCACTCCTGCTACAGAGAGTATGCTGGTCAGTGAAAACAGAGTTTTCGTTTTTTTAGAAAACAGGTATCTAATTGCTATAAAATATTCATAACTCATGATTTGGGCCTGATGATAAAAGGTTGAATGTTCATATTACTCGGAAAGCCGGATCAACGTGTAAACTGCCAGGCAACTATAGCCA
>JAUCGE010000250.1 GCA_030377965.1 Desulfobacterales bacterium HSG16 | reverse complement strand
AAAATTTCCTGATCCAGAGGTTTTTCGAGAAAATCGGATGCTCCAGAGCGCAGTGCCTCCAATGCCTCTTTTTTTCCCCCGTATTTTGTAATGATAATAACCTCTGTTTCCGGGTGAATATTTTTTATTTTTGCTGTTACTTCAAAGCCGTCCAGCCAGGGTAATTTTAAGGATGTAATGACAAGGGGAAAAGGTTTTATCTCAAAAGCTTTAAGGCCAGCAATCGATTCTGTATGTCCCAAAGCTTCAAATCCGTCTGCTTTCAGTTCGGTGACAATCGAATTTAACACAGCCACATCATTGTCTATCACCAGGATACGTTTATCATCCAGGCGAATCGCCTGAATAATGGCATCGACAACGGATTTTGAATAGAGGATTCCGCGTTTTTCAACCAGTTCATTTAAAGCATTATTTCTGGGCATACTCGGTCGGTAAGGCCGATGGCTTGTCATGGCATCTACTGTATCAGCAACGGATATAATCTGCGCCCAGGGATGAATTTCATCTTCTTTCAACCCCTGTGGATAGCCTGATCCGTCCAGGCGTTCGTGATGTTGATATACGATATCAGCCACCGGCCAGGGAAAGGGAATATGGTTCAGAGTGTCATAAGCGGTTTGCGGGTGAGTTTTGATCAGTCCCCATTCATGCTCTGAAAGCTTGCCTGGTTTGTTCAGAATGCCGGCAGGGATGATGGCTTTTCCTATATCGTGCAAAATAGCGCAGATACGCAATCCCTGAAGGTCGTCTTTTCCAAGCCCTAATTCTTTTCCTGCAAGTATGGCTAGTTTTGCCACATGCCTGGAATGGCCTGCAGTATAGGGGTCACGGCTTTCCACAAGATCGCTCAATGCCTCGGTAATTCCTTTGTAGCTAGCTGCAAGATCACGGCTCAACCTTACGGATTCCTGTTCACTTCTGCGTCTGTTAGTTACGTCGCTGATGATTTCGACCGTGTGTGATACTTGCCCTGTATCATTTTTTATAGGAGAGGATGTAAATTTCAAAATCCGATTCAGATGAGCTTCTTTTTTTTCTTCTTCACAATAGATGCCCCCGGCCTTTGCCTGTACAAAAGGACAGTATGCAGGAGGCGAGTCAGTGCCGTGGAAGAGTTTATAGCAGTGTTTTCCCACGATTTCATGTACATCCATTTTTAAAAGACGGGCAGTCGCTGTATTGGTACGGTCTATTATGAAGTTGGGATTTATGAGCAGTACTGCGTCACCAATAGCATCAAAACACTTGCGCCATTCTTCGGATGCAAGACGCAAAGCACGCATCATGGTTTCACGCTCGCTTATATCCCGCACCATGCACATTATCGTATCGTGATTTTTTATCATGATCCGCTGGGCCACTATTTCGACTGGAATGACATTCTTTTTGCCGCTCTGACAAAGTTTCCATGAGATGATGCCGCCGCTGGTTTCCCTGAACCGGAAAAATGTTTCCCTGGCTTCCTTCTGAAATTCCGGAGGCTGAATTTCCCATATTTTTTTTTCTTTCAGAGTATCGGGATGAAATTTTGTCTGCCTGATAAATTCGATATTGGAATCGATTATGCTTCCATCTTCATAATCGACAAGCGCTATTCCCTCACGGGCAAGCTCGAAAAGCAAACGGTATTTATTTTCCGATTCCTTCAGGACTTCTTCCATGTGCTTCATTTCGGTAGTATCCATGAAATTACCGAGAACCGCTCGCCTGCCTTTATACTGAACAGATGCCACAGACTCCATTATCCAATGGATATCGCCAGTCTTGTCCGTGACTCTGAAACGGTAAGGCTCGCTTATTAAACCTTTGAGCATTCGGACAGCATTTTCCCGTACCTTTTTTCTGTCTTTGCACAAAACCAGATCAACAGGAGATATGGCAGACAGATCTTTTTTGGTATAGCCGCTTATTTCCCTGAATTTTGGATTGGTGAATAAGAATTTACCGTCTGCGATAATATAGATTCCGATGGGTGAATTCATAAATACATTCCATATTTCATCTTCGTTATTACCAAGATCTGGGATACTCTCCACTGAATCATTGACAGTCATAATTTTTTTCCACTTCTTTTTTTCGGTCCAGGTTCTGCCTCGCTGCTCGTAAGATTCAGTCTTTCAACACATTCATACCTGCAAGATTTCTTATGACATGACGCTGTATAAATTTTGAACAACCAACATCCCTGTTCTGATTATATGATTAAAACGATGCTCAATAAATGTTCAGCGTAACGTACCACTTTTTTAAAACAAAGTAAAGGCGATGAATTAATGCTCAAGCAATGAACAATGCACAGCCTTGTATGAGGGGCAGGTTTTACTTGACTCTCTCATCTTTTTTTGGGATATTGCAGATTAAATCCAATTTATTTTATAAAAAAACGTCAGCTATGTATTGGCTCATTTCTTTGTGAGGGGGGGGGGGCTTCTCATGACTTATGGAATCGTGAATTATGGAATCGTGAATTATGGGACAATGGCTTTGCTTGAATAAAGCTCTCAGAGATATTTTTGTTTTCTGAGGGCTAAAAAAGTTAGGGGATAATCATATCGATACATGCCGCAATGCATGGAATTCATGATCATTGCTCGAAACCAGGCCAAATTTTTAAAATAGCTCTGTCAGGGAAATAAATTCGAATAATTTACAATATCCGACTTCACTTCGCTCAATTTTGTTAATCCAATATGTAACATGTCTAAATTATGTAACATGTCTAAATAATGATCAATCTCCCATGCATTTATCCAAAAATTAATAAATCATGAGGTGACTTCATGAAACTCAAACAGCTTTTTTCAATAATTTTTATCGTTATCTTTTTTAACGCTTTGCCAGCTTTTTCCGATCCGTATTTTCAGGTCGTGTCTTTGCCTGAATGGGAAATAGCTTTTGAACAGGGAGCGCAGGAACAAAAAGTTTCTCCTGTAAATTCGAATGAATGGGGCTTATACATGGAGCAATGGCGCAAGAATTTTGTCGAAGGAGAGCCATATCCTCAAACAAAATTTCTTCCTGCTGATTTATTTGTATTTCCGGGTGACAGCAGTGTCGAAAATGTTGATGTCAGAGAGCCCGGACTTGTTATGATATGGGGGGAAAATGAATTGCCTGAAGGCAATTATGCCAGCGCCTGGAAGTATGATTATGGAGTTGATCCCGATCTTTCCAATTCAACCATAACTGTTACGGTGATTCCTCCATCACAAAGCACAATCAATGCCATCTCGTTCGCTATTCAGGATATAAACGGTAATATTCGCTCATGGTGGTGGAAAGTGCCGGGAACTATCCCATACAATGTACCTACAACTGTAATCATTAACACTGCCATACCGGGAATTGCAGCTGCCAATCCTCCTGCAACAGGTTATACAAGCAGTCCTTTATTTGACATAACCAAGGCACAGTTTTTTCTTGCCGATGAGAATTCTTCCTGGATGGGAGGGCCTCTTCCCATACCACCGGCAGGACAGCAAATTCCGGGATTGTGGAATTATTGGCGGGATCTGATCGTCATGCCCAATACCAAAGTGAATAAAGGATATCATGTCAAGTTCGGACAGCCTCCTTTTGTCATTGAGGACTCGAAACTCATCCTTGGATGGGATGATCTGTCTGTATATCGACCAGACGTTTCACCGGATCAGAGTTCTCCCATTCTGGCAGATGACTGGCTGTGTAAAGACGACCGACCGGTTACAGATGTCCACTGGTGGGGATCTTTTATCGGATGGACCAAACCTCATCCGCCTCCTGTGATTCCGAGCAGATTTCATATAGGGATCTGGACGGATGTGAAGGCTGCACCCGACAGGCCCAGTCATCCGGGAGAGCTGATCTGGGAAAATTTTTGTCACTCCTATGTCTGGAATTTTGCAGGCTATGATAAAGATCCCCGTAAAGAAATTCCGGAAGCAATGCAAAATGAAACCTGCTTTCAGTTCAACCAGTTTTTGTCTCAGGATCAATGGTTTTATCAAAAACCGAGTGCTGACGGGGCGGGTACGATATACTGGTTGAGCATTGCAGCTATTTACGATAATGTCGACTCAGTTCGATATCCTTGGGGCTGGAAGACAAGACCTGTTGTTTTCAATGACAACGCCGTACGTATAAGGAAGGTATCTGGGGTGACCGGCATTGAGAAGTGGCCTCCAGCTCTTCACGATTACTGGAACTATGGAGAGCCTGTTGAAGGGGCAAAAAAGTTTTGGGATCTTTCATTTGAGCTTACAACAAATATGGCCCCGCCAATAGTGGAGCAAGGCCCTCCTGGGGATTTTAACGGTGACAGGGTGATTGATTTAAAAGAAGCGATCCATGCATTGCAGGTGGTTTCCGGATTGCTTATTCCTTAAAAAAATATAGCCGGATCAAAATATATGAATTGACCGCGCCTGAAAACAAAAGGCGCGGTCAATCTTTTTTTATACTTCCTTCAACCAACTGGTTTAAAATCAAGCCATAAAAATTTTTGTCACCTTCTGCAAGAAAATGCCAACCAAGATGGATCTGGCATTTTGAACACATGGCAAAACACCAGGAAAAGCCCGCAAACCATGTATATTCGGATGTGGGAACACCTGATCTTGCACATCCGAATGCAGCAGAAAAACACCCGATATGA
>JAUCGE010000249.1 GCA_030377965.1 Desulfobacterales bacterium HSG16 | reverse complement strand
ATAAAAAATAGAAAAAGGAGATGTAAATCATGTTTCGAGAACATCTGATGAAAATCGTATCGAAAATCGACTTGAGTGAAACCGAAATGGCTGAAATGATGGCCGAAATTTTTTCAGGTGAGATCACAGACGCGCAGATCGGGGCTTTCATGGCAGGGCTGGCTACCAAGGGAGAAACGTTTGAAGAACTTGCAGGTGCTGCCAGGGCCATGCGTCGGAAGGCTGTTCGGGTACAAAGTTCGGCGGATACTGTGGTCGATACATGCGGAACAGGTGGTGACGGTGCAAAGACATTCAATATTTCTACCACTACGGCTTTAGTGGTCGCTGGCTGCGGTGTAACGGTGGCAAAGCACGGAAATCGCTCTATATCGAGTCAGTGCGGCAGCGCAGATGTTCTGGAAACCCTTGGAGTAAAACTCGACACACCACCTGAACTTGTGGAAGAAGCCATACAGGAAATCGGCATAGGTTTTTTGTTTGCGCCTCTTTTTCACGGAGCCATGCGTCATGCGATAAATGCAAGAAAAAGTGTTGGCATAAGAAGTATTTTCAACATGCTCGGCCCGCTTACAAATCCTGCTGCCGCAAACTGCCAGCTTCTTGGAGTATATGCCCCGGAACTGACGGAAATGTTTGCCCAGGCGCTTCTTCTCCTTGGCACTCGAAGAGCTTTTGTCGTTCACGGGCATGACGGGCTTGATGAAATATCAATTTGTGCGAAAACTCGAGTTTCAGAATTGAATGACGGGCTGATTCGTACATATGATATCTCTCCTGAACTTTATTTTGAAAACCTGGCTGACCCCAGAGACCTTGAAGGCGGAACTCCGGAAGTCAATGCGGAAATAACAAAGAATATTCTGGAAGGAAAAACAAAAGGCCCGAAACAGAATATCGTTGCCCTGAACAGTTCTGCCGCTCTTGTGGCCGCAGGAAAAGCTGATGATTTAAAGGAGGGCATACAGATAGCAGAAAAATGCATTGAAGAGGGCAAAGCTCTTGAAAAATTAGAAGACCTTATACGTTTTACACAGGATAACGGATAAAAAAAATATGGAAGATATTTTAAGCAGAATCGTGGATGTTAAGAAAAAAGAAGTTGAGTGCCTGAAGGCCGATGCCGGGAAAAATAGTTTTGATGAATCAATAAAACAGCGGGATGCGTATAGGGGATTTTTTAAAAAATTATCCGTACCAGGGCCTTCTGGCATCAACATCATATCGGAAATAAAACGGGCATCCCCGTCAAAAGGATTGATAGATGGAAACCTTGACCCGGTTTTGCAGGCCAGCCAATACGAAACCGGGGGAGCTGCTGCCCTGTCCGTTCTGACAGATATCCAGTTTTTCAAAGGGTCTTTTGACGATTTGAGAAAAGCGCGTAAATCGGTAAGTCTGCCGGTATTGAGAAAAGATTTTATAATAAGCGCAAGCCAGGTATATGAATCCGCAGCTCTGGGAGCCGATGCTGTGCTGCTTATAGCAAGAATTCTTTCAAAGGAAAAACTCAAAAGTCTGCTTGGCCTCTGCAATGAACTGGGAATTGATGCTCTTGTAGAGGTTCACTCAACAGAGGAACTTGAAAACGCTACCTGGGCAGGAGCGGTGCTTGTCGGGATAAACAACAGGAATCTTCGTACTTTCAAGACCTCGATAGAAACAGCTATTCGAATGGTTCCGTATCTTGAGAAAAATCAGATTGCCGTAGCTGAAAGCGGTATCAAATCAAGAGATGATATTCTCAGGCTCAAAGATGCGGGAATTTTTAATTTCCTTATTGGCGAAAGTCTTGTGAGATCGGAAAACCCTTCGGACTTTCTGGCTTCATTGATGAAATAAAGGAAATTGGGAGCATTACAAAAAGTAAGATGTAGGGTGGGCAGGTGTTTTTATGCCCACCATGCGCCATTTAAAATAAGGATCATATTCCATGAAAAAAATTCCTGAAATCAAGATTTGCGGCCTGACCGATCCAGATCATGCTGTTGCCTGCGCTCTTGCTGGCGCTGATGCTGTCGGATGCGTTTTTTTTGAAAAAAGCCCCAGAAATTTAGATAATAGAAAGGCAAGGGAAATCTGCCACGCACTTCCAGACGATGTTGCTTCTATTGGGGTTTTCGTCAATGAAGATTTTTCCCATATCATGAAAAAAGTCGAATTTTGCGGCCTTGACGGAGTGCAGTTGCACGGGCATGAATCGCCTGAACTGGCTCATGATTTTTTAAGGGAAGGTCTTATTGTCATCAAGGCTCTGTTCACGAACAAAAAGCCGGATTTTTCAGATGCCGACCTCTATTCAGATGCCGGTCTCTATTCAAATGCTGGCAGCAGCTATGAGCCGTCTGCTTTTCTGGTCGAATGCGGCAAAGGAGTGCTTCCTGGAGGCAACGCTCAGACCTGGAATTATGAAGAAGCCGGGCAGTTTGCAGGCCGATATCCGTTTATTATAGCAGGCGGCCTTGGACCCGAAAATATAGTGGAAGCGATAAAGCAGAGCAATCCTGACGGTGTTGATGTAAGTTCCGGGGTGGAGGCTTCGCCGGGAGTAAAGGATATCTTGCGTGTAAAGGAATTTATTCGTCTTGTAAACTTAGCAGGAGTTGATAGAAAAGACGGGGAGAAAACAAAGCGGATTTTCAATCGCGAATAATTTGTTTTCGGCTGCTGCTCTTTTGCCAGAAAATTTCTTATTTCATCTCATCTCATGTTTTCTGTCCGTAACGCTCTTCAGCCCTTTTTTCCAGAGTGCGGTCCTGAACGATTATAATAACTGCTATAAGAATCAGGGCGCTGCCGATATAACCCGGGATTGTAAAATATTCACCCCACCAGAAATAAGCGACAATAGAAGCCATAACCGGTTCGATGGTGGCGGTAATAGAAGCTCTTGTCGCTTCAAGATATCGCAAGCCGATATAATAAAGATAATAAGCGCAATATGTGCATAAAATTGCCAGCAGGCCCATTGCAATCCATGCTGTCGGTGTTTTATGGGAAAAATCCGTCCAGGGCAGCAGTCCGAGAGCGCCGATAGGCAGAATATAAAGGAAAATGGTCGGTGAATCATACCTGCCCTGAAAGTGCTTTCCAAAAATATAATAGAGAGCATAACAAAACCCGGATATCAAGCCAAAAAAGATGGCCTGGGGATTTATATTTGTACCTGAACCTGAAAAACCTGATCCGAAAGAGACTGCGATAATCCCGGCAATGGTGAGAAAAAGAGCTGTAAGTTTGGTTCTGGTAATAGCCTCATGAAAGAAAAACCGGGCCATGATTGCTACCCAGGCAGGAGCTGTATATAGCAATACGGAGGCCAGTGCGGCTCCGCCCTGGTCAACCGCTATCTGGTATGAACCGAAAAAAAAAGTAACCCCGGTAATGGCAAACATTACTATGGCAGGCAGATCATGCCTGTGAATTCTGACCTGCCTTTTAGCGGCTGCATGTATTGCGAAAAAAATCCATGCCAGCATAGCACGCCAGAATGCAACTTCGGAAGGTTTTACTCCCTGCTCAAAGGCAAGTTTGGATAAAGGGCCTATCATTCCCCAGAGGCAGGCGGCAGCAATGATATAATAATATCCTCTGAAGGGTTTTATAAATTTTTGTATAAAAGTTTTCATGGGTTTGATTCCGTTTCAATAGTCTTATCAGATGAAATTTTTCCTGAAATTTTCCGGGTGTATAAAAAATATTCATGTAACTGGGATACGAGCATACCCGTCAGCATAAGAGCGCAGCCGAGCATTCCTCTCATAGAGATAAATTCGTTTAAGAAAAGCCAGCCTCCCACTGCTGCAAACAGGGATTCAAGGCTCAGAATAATTGCTGCATGAGTTGGATGGGCATGTTTCTGGGCCACAACCTGCAAAGTGTATGCAATTCCTACTGAGCCGATACCACCGTAGAGAATGGGAACCAGCGCATTCGAAAGTCCGGTCATAGTTGTTGTCTCTATGGCCAGACCAGTTAAAATGCTTAAAATAGAGCAGGTTGCAAACTGGATGAGGGCAAGCTTGAGTACATTCACACGGGGTGAAAAAACGCCTATAATTATGACATGGCCTGCCCAGAAAAAAGCTCCGATTAATTCAAGCAGATCTCCGAAAGCGATAGTGAAATTGTCGGTAACACTTAACAGATAAAGCCCTATAGCGGCAAGAACAGCGCCGATCCAGGTTCCCGCATCAGGGCGAGATTTTGTGAATAGCCCCAATATTGGAACAATGACCACATAAAGACCTGTGATAAACCCTGCATTGCCAGCAGTGGTGTATACCAGGCCGATCTGCTGCATGGACGCACCTGTAAAAAGGGCCAGCCCTGCCAGTATTCCGCCGTTCAACAGGATTTTTGCATCCTGTTTTTTGTCCTGTCTGATATCTGTTTCAGCTTTATTTTTTTTCCGGGCGATTCTTTCCGTAAAGAGTACCAGCGGAATCAGGGAAAAAAATCCGAGCGCAAAACGGATACCGTTGAACATGAAAGGGCCTATGTAATCCATTCCCACGCGCTGGGCTACGAATGCAAAACCCCATATAATGGCTGTTAATAGAAGGAGTATATCAGACTTGATTGTCCGGGTTTTCATTAGGATACCTGTTTCTATGCAGGGATGTCAGATAAAATTATTCTCAAGAATTGTCAACAGACTTATTTTCTGGAGCAGAGCT
>JAUCGE010000248.1 GCA_030377965.1 Desulfobacterales bacterium HSG16 | reverse complement strand
ACATATTGATCCAGAATATGGAGTAATTGAGTAAAATCAGCTTCTTTATTTCCGTGTGTGCCAGCATAACAATGTTTACAGGAAATATTGCAGGAATCTGTGATATGCCATTGCAGAACGAGCCAGGGCGGATAATAAGGCGGGCAGTCAAACGAGTATGACAGCGACGGATTTTTATGATAATCATAACCGTCTGCTTTCAACAAAATATCCACAATAAATCACCCACCGCAGCCACCACCTCCGCCACAACCGCCTCCGCCTCCACAGCCGCTGCAACCTCCGATTCCGCCACCTCTACCGCCCCGTCCGGATTTCCCACCTTCTAAAATGAGAAAAGCCAGTATCACGAATATAAGCAATATAAACCCGATAACCAGGAGGGCTTTTGCTGATCTGATAAAAAAATCTGTTACAGAAACAAAAATATTTTCTATAAAAGAAGGTTCTGCCCAAACTATTTTTGGAGAAAACCGAATGGACAAAGGTTCATCGGACAAATTTTCCATATGGATTTCGACAGTTTTCCGGTCTCCGGCTGCTGATAAAATTCCGTTTTTTGGAGTGGTTTCTACAGAATCAATCTCAACTCCACGCGGAAAAACAAATCGATATGTAACATTTTCTACCGGTACTTTCCAGTTCTTTACCCATGCAAACTCCATATAATTTTTATTGGATGCTGCTTTGAGAGCGCCTGCCAGAATAAATTTCACGACAACATTTTTTTGCCCCATATCAATACTGGGAAAAGACCACGAAATTTTGTTTTCTTTATGTTTTCTGACCTTAAAATCAAGGGCTTGATCATATTTATCGCTCACAGATACATCTCTTACCGGCAAATTACCGATGTATTTAAAACCATCCGCCTTAGGCCCCTTGGTCACGTCATATGTTATATCAAGCCAGACCCATACATCCTTAAAATTTCCCCATTGATCGGGAATAAGACCGAAAGTGGCTTCATACCTGCTGATTGTATAACCTGGTTCACAGAAGGCGGGCATAGCAGCAGCCAGAAAACAAACCGTAACGAATAAAAATGAAAATATCTGCTTTTTCATGAGCCTGCCTTCCTTTCAGCCGGACGATATATCTTAGAAATCTTCAAAATTTTACAGCCTTCCACGATTTTTTCAATTCGGATTTTTTAGCGTAAATAAGATGGCAAAGTCAAGCATCATTTACCATCCAGAACATCACGGACAGCTTTTGCCAATGTATGTTTATCAAGTGGTTTTTCAATATACCTGTGAAAACCTATTTCAACGGCTCTTGTCCTGTCTATTTTTTTGTTATAACCTGTGCAGAGTATAACAGGCATGTCATGGCGACGCTTCAATATTTCTTTAAGCATTTGCTCACCTGTCATATGGGGCATTGTCATATCGGTAACAATAAGATCGAACCTAAATGGGCTGACACAAAAAAGATTAAGAGCGTCTACAGGGTTGGTTTCGATTTCTACCTGATAACCAAGCCTTGCAAGAATTTCACTTCCCATTTTTACCAAAGCATATTCATCATCAATGAACAGTATTCGTTCACTGCCAGATTGAATTTCATCCGAAGATTTTTTTTCAGGCTGAGGTTCTTCTTCGATAATTGGGAATACAACCTCTACGGTCGTGCCTTTGCCAGATTTACTGGATATGGAAATTGCTCCATCATGATTTTTGACGATCCCAAGCACCACCGCCAGCCCCATACCTGAACCCTTTCCAATTTCCCTGGTTGTAAAATATGGGTCAAAAATCCTATCCCTGATATCTGGTTCAATCCCACAACCCGTATCCTTTACAGTCAATTGAAGATATTGTCCGGGCATGATTTCATTGTATTGAGCTATAGTTTCATCATTAGCAACGACTTTTTTTATGCTTATCTTCAGGATACCTCCTTCTGCTTCCATTGCATGTGAGGCATTGGTGCAAAGATTGATCAATATTTGATGGATCTGGGTAGGATCAGCATTGATCAGACCCGAATTTTTTAAAATATCTGTTCTGATTTCAATGGAAGATGGAATGGATGAACGTAACAGATTTAGAGATTCATCTATTATAGGGCCAATTTTTATCGGCTTTTTTGCAAGTTCCGTTTTCCTGCAAAAACCTAAAAGTTGCAAAACAACATTTTTTGCCCTGATGCTTGCAATTTTTATCTGCTCTAAATTCATACGAACCGGATTCCCATCAGGAACATCATCTATCGCCAATTCGACATTGCCAATGATAATACCGAGAATATTATTGAAATCATGAGCAATACCACCTGTAAGAGTGCCAATATCCTCCATTTTATGAGATCTACGAAGACGATCTTCAATTCTCTTCTGCTCGGTGATATCTTGAGCAATCTCAACAACCCCGATCAAATTTCCTTCCGAATCGAAAGCCGGTTCACCTCGCTCGTTCCATATACGTCCATCCGGTGTAACTATTATAATCTGTTCGGATTTTTTGTCTCAAAGGCTTTCAAAGTCGGGCAATTTTCGCATGGTTTCAAGGGGTCTGCCCAGAACTTGTGACATTTATGTCCAATCATCTCACCCGGGGCGATGCCCACGGAATCCGCTGCTGTTTTATTGACCCACAGTATATTCAAGTCTTTGTCAACAAACGCAATGTTGACAGTAATCCCGTGAAGTATGGCTTTTTTTTGAGCCTCGCTTTCCCGAAGCGATTTTTCTATTTTTTTTCGCTCGATAATTTCTTCCCTGAGCCTGTGGTTCATCTTGAAAAAAACGAATATCAGGATGCTGGTGAAACCAAGAATACAGATGACCGAGACAAGCGCTATTTTCAGTTTCCTTATGTCAGGCTTCGGGTCGGGATCATATAGAAACCCTTTCAAAGTAAAATCCGAAGGCAATTCTCCCAAAGTTTTAAATGTATCGGCAATGTGCTGCCAGCGCCCCGGATTCATATGGCCAATTTCGACCAGTTTGGGAAAAATAAGTTTTTCCATAGCCCTGGCTTCGTAACGTAAATGATCTCTTTTTTTATTTACAGCGTACCTGTCAATTAATAAATCTATGATTTCTTCTTGATTATCCATAGCATAACCCCAACCGCGTAAAGAAGCATCCAAAAAAGCTTTGACGCGTTCAGGCCGTTTATTTATTTCATCTTCTGTCGTGAAGAGACAGTCACTATAAAAATCTACACCATAGGTCTGGGGTTTAATTATACCCGGCCTGATGCCAGCCTGCTCAAGAAACCACGGTTCATTTGTAATATAAGCGCTTACAGCATCTGTTCGCCCTTCAATTAAATCGTTCAGATTGTAGGATTGATCCATGCGTTTTATTAAGCTGATAGGAATATCTTCATTTTTAAAGATGGCCAGGATATCAGCATCTTTTTTTCCTGGTAACAGCATTACCCGCCTGTTTATAAGATTCTGCGGATGTAAAATATTCGAATCTCCCTTTGTCAGAAGTATTGCTGGAGAATGTTGAAAGATCGAAGCCAGGACGACAAAAGGATCTCCCTGATTACGATGAAGAAGAAGTTCAACGCCTGCAACACCATAATGAGCGCGTCCGCTGTGAAGCTCTTCTCTGGCAAAATGTCCCCCCCCACCTTCGACTATAGTTACATCAAGTCCAGCTTTTCGATAATACCCTCTATCAAGAGCCGTGTAATATCCAGCAAACTGAAATTGATGTTTCCATGCTAGCTGCAAGATAACCTTATCGCCACTACCCTCATCTGCCTGCACGCAGAGGATCGGGATAAAAAGGAAAAGAATCGATAGACAATTTGTCCATATGACAATCAACCAGAAGTCTCTCAACCATTTTAAATTGCTCAAATCTTCTCCATTTTTTACTTTTCCGAAATCACGTACCATTAAAATAGTTTAAATAAGCAAGCCGGATGATTGTAAGAAAAACCACAGTCAAAAAAACTGGTCGGATAAACCTGGCACCGTTTTTGATCGCAAGATTTGATCCTGTATTTGCACCGATTATCTGCCCCAATGCCATTGTAAGACCCGCAGAGTAATAAACATTATTGCCGATTACAAACATTGAAAGTGCCACAATATTGCTCGTAAAGTTCATTATCTTTGTAAATCCAGAGGCTCTGGTCATATTAAATCCTAAAAAAACCATAAACCCAACCGTCCAGAACGATCCTGTACCCGGCCCGAAAAAACCATCATAAAACCCCAGGCTGATGCCGAACAGGACAAAGAACATATTCTGGGAAAGTTTTGCAGCACGATCTTCATATCCCAGGTTTTTTGAAAAAATTGTATACACAAAAACAAATATCAGCAAAATCGGGATCAAAGGTCTGATGAAAGAAGGGTCCAACTGCTGGACAAACCAGGCTCCTGCTGTTGCGCCAATCAGGGTAAAGATGATTCCCCAAGCCGCCTCTTTTAGCGAAGCTTCCCCTTTTCTGATATAATTAAATGCAGCAGACAATGTGCCAAAGCTGCCTTGCAGTTTGTTGGTTCCCAGAGCTACTTGCGGCGGCAGACCTGCAAACAGAAGAGCCGGGAGTGCTATCAAACCACCGCCACCGGCAATTGAATCAACAAAGCCTGCAAGAAGACCTGCAAAAAACAACATTACAAAAACGTCTGTCGTAAGGTTTATAGCTTCCATTTTATAATTTCCATTGGTTATTCTCATTTTTTTAAGATTACGTTTGAAACATT
>JAUCGE010000247.1 GCA_030377965.1 Desulfobacterales bacterium HSG16 | reverse complement strand
TCGGAGGTGACAATCTTCGGCTGACAACTTTTACGCTGTCCAGAAAGTGAAAATTGTGATTCTTTGTTATCGGGTCAAAAATCGGGTAAAAAAGAAAGCTCAAAAACGGGCTTTTTGGACGCCCCAGGTCTGGAGCCTTTTGCACAGCATAGGACAGTTCGATTAAGGCGTTTTTGTAATCCCTGTTTTTATACAAGGCCCAGCCCAGGGTATCGGCGATGAAGGGATCGCCTGTCATCTTTTTTTTCAGCCTTCGGGCCAGTTTCAATGCCTGTCTGTTTTTTTCAGTATGGCACAAAAGCAGATATGCCAGGTTGTTTGTCGCAGTGAAATGATCGGGTTTTTGTTTTAAAATTTTTTCATAAACGCTTATGGCCGCTGCATAATCTTCTTCCTGTTCATGGGCAATGGCTGTGGCAGATAAAATCGTGATGGAATCCGGATGTTTTCCAAGCAGTTCGTTTAAACAGGCTATGGCTGCTTCCGTGTTGCCCTGTCCGCTCAAACTCATGCAGCTATCAGTGTTCATATCAAGATCGTCGGGCATGACGGCCAGTACCTTGCCGATATAATTGTCAGCCTTGAAAAATTCCTTTTTTTCCATACATATCTTTGCCATGATCCGATTCAAATCAAGATTGCCCGGATTTTTTTCCAATGCTTTTTTCGCATATTGTATGCTCTGGGTGTAAAGCCTTCGGGAATTGTAAAACCGTGTCAGAACGAGTGTCGCCTCAGGATCGCCGGGACGATTGTCCAGAACCGCAAGAGCATGCTCAATTCCGCTGTCTGTCTGGCCGATCTGTATCAATACCTGCGCCAGTCGAGTTCTTACCTGATGCTGATTCGGGGTTTCCTTTGCCATCTGTTTCAAGTAGGCGATACCGCCCGGCATATCTCCCTGAAAAAATTTCAGGTCAACTTTCGTCATTTTAGCTGTCAGGTTGAGAGGATCGTTTTTTAACACGGTCTCTATATGGTTCAATGCCGCATCAAGCTGTCCTTGCTGACCCAGAATCATCGCCAAGCCAATGCGGGCGCTGTGGTTACCCGGTTTTTCTTCCAGGATATTTCGATAGATTTGCCCGGATTTTTTCAAAGCCCCCAGATGACGAAGCAAAGTCGCTGATGAAAGCAGGATATTCGTGTCGATATTTTCAAAAGACAATACCTTGTCTATGAATTCTTCAGCCTGTTCTTTTTGACCGCTGGCCGCATGAGAAGAGGATATGAGCAGATAAAGTTCCGGTGTTTCAAGATTTTGTTCCGCAACCTTTTCAATGTGGGGAGCAGCCTTTTCTTCATCACGGGACAAAAGATAGAGTTTGGCCAGCTCCAGGTGGGCTGCGCCTAAGTTTGGGTCGAGTTGTGCGGCTTTCAAAAATGCGTTGAATGCCTGACTGCCTTGTTGCAAATGGAGGCAGCACATCCCCAGTTCGTAATGAATGGCCGGATTGGACGGGTTCCAGCGCCGGGCATTTTGATATTCGATCACAGCCTTGCCGTATTCCTGGGATTCTTTGTATTCACGAGCCTGCTTTAAAAATCTCTCGGCTCTTTTTTTTGCCGGGATGTTAAAAAATGCAATTTGATCCAGGCCAGAGAAAGTTATGATGTTGCGTTCATTCAATTGATAGACATCGGATACACAGCCTGCGGCCAGAATACCCCATGCCAGAAACAGGGTGATGCCGATGCCCATGAAACGAAACCATAAAAGGCCAAAGCGGCAGTTAGGTATTTTACACACAATCTTGCTGTTTTCATCGGAACTCCATTGTGCGCCGGGGCAAAAAATATGAAACAATTTCAGATTGCCGTATTTTACTGCACTTCTACATGGAGCCTTATGGCTCGATATATCCAGGACACCGCATCTGAACGGGCCTCTGTATGTGGAAGAAACCCTCAAAAATATCAATTTCTGAAAAATGATCAGAATCATCCATAGAATGATCCTGCAAAAATCAAAGGTGAGATACAGGAAATCGACGGGCAGGCGGATGAGCATGTAAAATTTCCGCAGGGTTCCGGGTGGCGCATCAGGTTCATAAGACATATCAGGATTCCTTTGTGTTCGACTCCTTTTTGTGATACTGAACGACCGTTGGCCGTTGTATATATCATGGTTGCAAGCGCAAGTGTCTGATCCGGGGCGGTAAAGATATTAGAATCCGGCTGGACGGAATGCTTGACGCTGACGTGTAATTGCACTTAAAAATTAAACTTTATATGACAAAATTGTGATCAAGGCAATAGTTAATTCAAATTTTTTGATCCATAGGGCAGCCTCGGATGCGGTACTGGACACAGCCTTTGACTGGCTGATCAAACGCCGGGCCGATTATTCATTCAACAGCGATGTCTGGGTGTTCCGTTTGCTGTGGACAAAGACAAAACACGAACTGCAATGCAGATTGACAAGCGGAGAGTATGATTTCGAGGCTATGGACGAATACCGGTTTTCGGATAAATTGCTGGATATATGGACATCCGAGGATTCCCTGGTGCTGAAGGCCCTGTCAATTGTATTGGCCGAGTACCTCGGCCCGTTGCTGTCGGGGCGGTGTTTCCACCTTACAGGCCGGGGCGGGGCAAAAGCAGCCGTAAGAGAGGTCGAAGGCAGGCTGAAACCTGGAATGCATGTCATGAAATCGGATGTGAAAAGTTATTATGCCAGCATGGATCATCATGTTTTATATGGGTTGGCCGAACAATACATCCCTGACAAATATGTCCTCCGCCTGATCTGGGGGTACATGAACCGAACGGTATGCTACGGCGGGTTGTACAGGGAGGTCATGCGGGGTATCTCCCTGGGTTGTCCGCTGTCACCATTAATGGGGGCTTTGTACTTAAAGCCGTTGGATGATGCAGTGAAACAAACCGGGCTGTTTTACACCCGGTTCATGGATGACTGGATCGTTATTGCCCCCACTCGGTGGAAACTGCGCCATGTCGTGCGTGTTGTCAACGAAACCTTGAACATCTTGAAGGTGGAGCAGCATCCAGACAAGACTTTCATTGGCCGCGCAGATAGGGGGGTCAGTTTTTTGGGGTATTTCATAATGCCTGGCCGTTTGACGGTTTCCAGGGAATCCATTTTTCGCTTTGACCGACATATTGCCCAGCTTTATGAGCAGGGTGCGGATGCTATCCGCATCGGGCAATATGTCGGCCGGTGGTTGCAATGGGTTCGCTGCGGGGTGTGTCATGTTCTAACCCCGTTGGATGCTGTCCTTTGCTTTTCTGTATCTCGTGCTGACTCCCACGGCAATCACGACTACTATAGCTATCGCTGCTGTTGACGGTTCTGGGACAGTGCCGCTAGCTGACTTCGTGCCGACGTGCAACGCGCCTCCGACGGTAGCTTCCATTGCCTACCCGACCTCGATTTACGCGCCCGATATCCATGCGTGATTGTGTTTAGGTACCGGTGGTTGGCCGTCCCCGTCGTCCCGTGGTCTGTCCAATGTGAACGAGTGCGAATCCCATTTGCGATCGGGGAGCCGCCTGCTACGCTCCATGCGGCGTCGTATCCCCCTGATGTGGTGTATGCGATTGTCATCCGTTCTGCCTCAGTAGTTGTTGCTAATCGCCATCCTGTTATGTCACCTACGAGCGCTGGGGCGGCTGCTACGGCTGCGGCGTAATTTCCTGCGCCTGTGGTCATGTCTGCCCACCAGTATACGTCATTGTCGGAGGCGTATATTACCCCGCTCCCGTAATTTGATAGCGATACTGCGCCTGCTGCGCCTGCTGCGCCTGCTAACCACATAGTGATTCCTACTGCGAACATGGCACACTTCATACTCTTTCTTACTATCTCCATTTCCGCCTCCTATCCAATTGCTGATCGTTTCCCCCGGTTCCCCGTGGAGTGGTATGGCGTGAGGGTATAGCACCCATACAGCAATGTGTCAAAGAATAAAAATAATCACCCACAGCCGATAACAAATCCGCGAGCAACTGAGGCGACACCCAGGCAGTTTGGATTGAGGAAGGCATCCCAAGTAAGTATCTATCCAAGAAATTATTGGCATTCTTTTAAAGGGGAATAGATTATTGTCAAGAAGCTGGTTCATCGGAAAAAGTTCAAAATATATGGCCAGGTACATACTGTGAAAAATGCCTGAATCAGAATTTGCAGGATTAAAGAATGAGCAGAATTCTGAAAATTCTGATTCTAATTATCTATCGGAGAAAGATGCGTGTGTCACGCACGGCCTTTGCCTCTGTGCCTATTAATTAAAAGAATACAATTTCCCGAAACGATTTCGCAAGTTCCGTACCAGCTTCTTCGCTGAAGGCTTTTACGGAAGGGGCCGCTGTTTTGTAAGCTTTATATAAAAATTTCTTTAGATGCTGTTCTTTCAAGATGTTTTGAATGGGTTAACCATTTAGCCATTCAAGGCTTGGCTCAAAACTCCCTGAACCATGATTGAAGGGATGCAGGATTAAGTACCTCACCAAAAGTTTTTTAACATCCGTATTGGGTAAAATGGGAAAACTCATGGTCAATCAAGCTGACCTGAATCATCACAAATAATATTGAACATATTGAAGATATTAATAATATTTAACTTATAGACATTTTTCCCAGAACCTGATATGAAACATGCTGTATATTGAGCAAAGATTTAATCTTGATGGGTTTCCGTATATAGTGGCTGACCGAAAAAGCCATATTTT
>JAUCGE010000246.1 GCA_030377965.1 Desulfobacterales bacterium HSG16 | reverse complement strand
AAGACTGGCAAAAATAAAATTTTTGTCAAGATTTTAAGTGTTTGAAAATACACTGCTATTTTGTCAAGTTTTAAAAACTTGATAGTCGAGTCATAGGAAATGGCGCAGGGTGGACAAAAGCGAAACGTTGCCCACCGTTCCATGGTGGGCATAAAACACATGCCCACCCTACAAATCTCGTTCCCTCCGCTCCGCGTCCAACTCCTCGTTCCAGACTGAGTGGGAACAAACGATTTTTTTCTAGCCAGTAAGACAGGGATTTCTTGCAGCTCCTGTTTCGTCCATACGTCCGCACTTGGGTTTTACAGGCGCGGCATGGAGAATTTCAGGGTTCTCTCTGGCTTCTATGGCTATCTCTTTCATAATTTCTATGAACTGATCGATAGTTTCCTTTGACTCTGTTTCCGTAGGTTCAATCATGATTGCGCCATGAACCACCAATGGAAAATAAATCGTGGGCGGATGAAAACCATAATCCATAAGACGCTTTGCCATATCAAGAGTTGTCACCTTATATTCGGCCTGGTTCTTGTCTGAGAATACGCACTCATGCATACAGGGCTGATCATAAGGAAGATGAAAAACGCTTTTGAGCTTTTCTTTTATATAATTGGCATTCAACACAGCGTACTGGCTCGCTTTTTTCAGATCTGCTCCCATTGAAAGAACATAGGAATATGCCTTGATCAGCACACTGAAATTGCCATAAAATGTATGAAGTTTGCCAATCGACTTGGGACAATCATCTTCAAAAACATATTCTTCGTCTTTTTTGACCACCCTGGGAACAGGAAGAAATTGTTCCAGTTCCTTTGTGACACAAACCGGACCTGAACCTGGGCCGCCGCCGCCGTGAGGAGTGGAGAAAGTCTTGTGAAGATTCAAATGCATAACATCCACACCGATTTTCTTCAGATTGACTATTCCCATGATCGCATTCATGTTCGCACCGTCACAATAGACCAGGCCGCCTTTTGCATGGACGATTTCGGCAACTTTTTTGATATTGCCCTCGAACAGCCCCAGAGTATTGGGATTGGTTACCATAATTCCGGCTGTATCTTCATCCATCAGGGCTTCCACAGATTCTGGAGAGAGTACGCCCTGATCATTTGATTTGACTGGAATCGATTTAAATCCGCACAGAGCAGCACTTGCCGGGTTGGTTCCATGAGCTGTGTCCGGGATAAGAATCTTTGAACGCTGTTTTCCTTTGTCTTTATGATATGCGTGAAAAATCAACATTCCCGCAAGTTCGCCATGCGCTCCAGCTGCAGGTTGAAGAGAGATACAGTCTAAACCCGTCACTTCGGCAAGATGTCTTTCAAGATCATATATCATCTTCAGCGCACCCTGAGAAAGCTCAACCGGAAGCAGGGGATGAGACCCTCCAAAACCGGGAAGCGCTGCCTGGCGTTCGTTTGTCTTGGGATTGTATTTCATGGTGCATGATCCCAAAGGATAAAAACCAGTATCGACTCCGAAATTCCACTGGGAAAGCCGGGTGAAATGGCGGATTACGTCCAGTTCGCTCAAATCGGGAAAATCAGGCCCATCGCCAGCAAGTTCCGAATCTGGAGCAACAGAAGGCACATCCCGTCTGGGCAGGGAAATCCCGCATCTTCCTTTTTTGTCTCTTTCCCAAAGGAAGGGTTCATTTAAAATCAGGCCTGTAGAGCCTAAGGTTGTTGTCATGATTTCACCTCCCTGACCAGCATATCCATATCATCCTTTGTGGCGGTTTCTGTCACACACATCAGATAATGATCTTCGAGTTCCGGGTAAAACTGGGCAATATCGAGACCTGCCACAATCTTTTTACCAAGTAATTTTTTGTGCAAAGTTGAAAAACCTTTTTTAAACTTCACGACGAATTCGTTAAAAACAGGACTTGAAAAAGGAATACTGAAACCTGCTTTTATAAGCTCTTTTTTGAGATATTCTGCCTTGTCATGGTTTATTGCAGCAAGTTCTCTTATTCCTGTGCCGCCTATGGATGCCATGTACACGCAGGAAGTAGTTGCACAAAGCCCCTGATTTGAGCATATGTTGGATGTGGCTTTTTCCCTGCGGATATGCTGCTCTCTTGTTGCAAGGGTCAGAACAAATCCTGTATTACCGTCTTTGTCCTTTGTCTTGCCGATGAGCCGTCCGGGCATATTCCGTACATATTTCTTCTTTGCAGAAAACATTCCGAGTCCCGGCCCGCCAAAGGACTGAGGAATTCCCATGCTCTGCCCTTCACCACAGGCTATATCTGCGCCCAGACTGCCCGGATTCTTGTAAAGCCCGAAAGCCATAGGTTCGGTAAAACCGGCTATCAGCAACCCGCCCATATCATGAATTTTATCTCCTGCTGCCTTTAAATCTTCTATACAGCCGAAAAAATTGGGAGACTGGAGAGCTACAGCGGCAAGTCCTTCCACATTATCCAGTGCGGACAGATCAGTCCGGCCATTTTCAAGATAGGGAATTTCTATGACTTCAAATTCAGTGGGGTCGAAATATGTATTAATAACCCGGCGATAAAGAGGATGAACGAGACTGGATACAGCCACCTTTTTTTTCTTCCGGCTGATCCTGATTGCCATTAGCAAAGCTTCAGCCAGAGCAGAAGCTCCGTCATACATGGAAGCATTTGCAACATCCATCCCTAAAAGACGGCTCGTCAAGGTTTGATATTCGAAAATAGCCTGGAGAGTTCCCTGGCTGATTTCCGGCTGATATGGCGTATAGGCTGTGGACACTTCGGATCTGCCCAGAAGGTAGCGCACTGATTCTGGAATATAATGGGTGTAACTTCCAGCCCCCATAAAAACTTTATATTCGCTCCAGGGTGCCATTTCCTTTGAAAGCGCTGACATATGGCCATCGAGTTCCCATTCGGTCAAAGGTTCCGGCAGATCAAGTTCGGCTTTACGCCGACAATCTTCCGGTATGGCCGTAAACAGGTCATCAAGGGTCTTTGCGCCTACCACCTGAAGCATGGCCTCGACATCTTCACTGGTATGCGGTAAATATCTCATTATTCTCCCTGTCCTTTCAATAATTCAAGATAAGCGTTTTTATCCATCAACCCGTCAAGCTCCGCCGCATCAGCAGGTTTCACTTCTATCATCCAGCCTTCGCCATAAGGATCAGAGTTGACAAGTTCGGGAGCATCCTCTAACGCCTCGTTGATGGCCGTGATTTCACCGCCTATTGGCATATAAAGTTCTGAAACCGCTTTTACAGATTCCAGAGTTCCGAATTCTTCACCTTCATCAAAGGAGTCTCCCACCTCGGGAACTTCCACAAAAACGATGTCTCCAAGTTGATCCTGGGCATAATCGCTGATTCCAATCTTGACTGTTTCACCTTCTGCTTTTGACCATTCATGATCTTTGGTGTAACGACAATCTTCCGGCAAGTTCAATGCACTGATTTCTTTCATGAGTCTCTCTCCTTTTTTTATATCATTTTCCTGATGGGACGCCGCGCAGATCGATCCGGCCTGACATCTTCCGTAATCGTTACCTTCAATTTACGCCGCTTGTCCCTGATTTCCACAACCTGGCCCACTGCCAGTTCTTTCGCCACTTTCACAAATCCACAACATAAACCTTTTGGTTTGAAATCTTCCGGTCTGTCAGGACTTCCTATGCTGTAAATTTTTCCATCCACTTTGCCTATGCCCATATCTGTAACACAGGTCAAAATTTTACCAATCTCATTTCCTTCAAGATCAAAAACACCTTTTTGATCTTCCAGAGAAACTTTCCTCAAGTCATTGCCCACAAAGGCAAGGGTATATTCCGGATTGTCCACAGAATGAAGCGCTGCATCTCCTATAAAGGATTTCGTGAATTTGCTGCCGTCATCACCAAAAGGAAGTGCAAAAGCCCAGGGATGATTCAAAAAAGGCCAGTGTCCGATATCCTGATGTGAAAGAGGCAGAACAGCTCCGCCTCGCAGAGAATCCCTGGCAGCAAGACCGCAGACCACAAGCCCGAAGTCCTGACCTGCTTCATGAATCATCTTCCAGAGCTTTACAAAATCATTGGGAGCAATAAAAATTTCAAACCCGAATTCACCGGTATAACCGGTTCTGGACAACAGGATGGGTGTGCCGTCTTTCAACAGAATTGCCTGAGAACACGGGCCGTCTTCTTCAAAATGGCCTTTAAAAGAAAAATAAGCCAGTTTGTCAAATGCCTGATCCGGGTCAGCCAGCAGGGTTTTCATGATCTTTCCAGCATTTGGCCCCTGAACATCAAGCTTTCCCACTTTATCCGTAAGATCGCTGATTTCGGCATTGCGCGAATCCTTATTTGCGATCAAATGATCAGCAATGACACTGCCCATGCCGGCATTGACAACAATAAGATAGCTGCTTTCCTCAACATGATAGATAATGGCATCATCAATGGTTTCGCCTTTTTCATTTAAAAACGCGCCATATACGCATTTTCCAGATGCCAATGGGTTTTTCTTCAATCCAACACATGCATTCAGATCTTTTGTAAAACAACGTTGCAAAAGATCGAAAGAATCCGGGCCGACAACCTTTACCATAGCCATATGGCTGGTATCAAAAAGACCTGCGTCTGTCAGAACTGCCATATGCTCTGTCTTAACTCCTGAACCGCGAGTCATGATGGTTGCCACAGCCACGAGCCATTTTGATCAGATTGAAAATATCAAACAGCCCATGTTCGAGTTATTCGCTGTTCGGGAATTATTACCGCTTTCATTG
>JAUCGE010000039.1 GCA_030377965.1 Desulfobacterales bacterium HSG16 | reverse complement strand
TCGCGGATGTATCCGCTCTGATCGCAAAAAATGATCTCAACATTGTCTGCATGGAAGTCGATCGTAAAAATTTTACGACAGACGTTTATGTGGAAATGGAAAGAAACGATAAAACACCTGACAAAAAAAAGCTCCGAGAATTGATGAGAGCTATCCCCGATCTTGCAAAAACCAGATTTGTCAAAACCATGCCTCTGGAAAAACGGGAAAAACAGTTCAAGGTGGTTCTGGACAATATTTCTGATGCCGTGGTTTCAATCGATAAAAAAGGCAGGATAACGACTGTAAACCGTGTGGCTCGAAAAATCATCGGTTATAAAGAAAAGGATCTTATAGGGAAAAAGATCAATGATATAGCCCTTCCTGATTATTCCATATTGAATTGCCTTGAAGGCAGGGCTTACCAGCACAGAAAAAAAAATCTGATCAATGAAAAAGGCCGGTTCCAGTTTTTTGCCACAGGCCGGCCTATAACTGATTCCTCAAGCAGAATCGTGGGCGCTGTTGAAATCGGAAAGGATATGAAGGAAATCGAAATGCTGGCTCAGTCGATTTCCATGCCCTGCCAGATAACTTTCAGCGATTTTATCGGAAAAAATGATGCAATACGCCAGGCCATGTCTTTTGCCCAGAAAATAGCGAAAACCGATACCATAGTATCAATCCGGGGAGAAAGCGGTACTGGAAAGGAACTTTTTGCCAGGGCCATCCACACGGAAAGCGAACGTTTGGGAGAATTTATTCCGGTCAATTGTGCGGCTCTGCCCGAAACTCTGCTCGAAAGTGAGTTGTTCGGCTATACAGGCGGTGCTTTTACAGGCGCAAAAAAAGAAGGAAAACCAGGGCTTTTTGAAATGGCGAATAACGGCACAATTTTTCTTGATGAACTAGCGGAAATGCCCCCTGGCCCCCAGGCTAAAATTTTAAGAGTTATACAGGAAAAATGCATCAGAAGAGTTGGGGGGTCAAAAGAAATATACATAAATACCAGGATCATAACCGCTACAAATAAAAACCTTGAAGATATGGTGAAAGAACAGGTTTTTCGCGAAGATCTTTATTACCGGATAAATGTTTTACCCATCCATATTCCGCCGCTCAGGGAAAGAATTGAAGATATTGCAATTTTAGTCGAACATTTTCTGTTCCAATTGTCGTCCAGGCTGGATTTAAAAGCCCCTTCCATCACACAAGAGGCTTTAAACAAATTAAGGCTTCACTCATGGCCGGGAAATGTCCGCGAGTTGAAAAATGTCATCGAAAGAGCTGCAATTCTGAGTGATTCTGACAGAATAGAATCTGAATATATCATGTTCGGTTTCAAGATCGGAAAAAACATCGGACAGGCTGAAAATCCCGGCCAGCCCTCCGATCATTCACCCGGTCAATTTCCCGGTCAGGAAAATCAAACTCTGCCTTCTCTTATAAATGAGTTTGAAAAGAAAATCATCAAAGACGCTCTCAAAGACGCTAAAAGCATCCGGAAAACAGCAAAAAGCCTGGGCATTTCCCATACCACTCTTTTAAACAAAATGAAAAAGCACGGCCTTTCTGCTAATTGAATTTTTCTGCTAATTGAATTTTCTGGCAACTTTCATTTTTTCAATCCATTTTGATTAGTCCATTTAAGTATCGTGCAAAAATTCCATAATATTTTTCCGTAGGGTGGGCAAAAGCGAAGCGTTACCCACCAGCTACCTGGCCGCCGGGCGCTGTTGTTTCTACCCCGTGCGGATGTTAATTTTTTTTTGATGAGGTACTTACATATCCTGTTTTCCTGCCGGTTCGAGTTTTTTTATGGCCTGGATTTCCCGCAAAAAATCTTTTGGGGTTTCAGAAGGAAATTTGCACGAGCCTTTTTCGCAGATATAGGCTGTTATGTCTCCTTTTAACGCAGTTTTTCCTGAGATGAACGGGATCAATTCAGCTTGTTTTTCAAGATTGCTGCCCTCTTCAGCCAGGATGAAAACCCGGTTTGGAAGAAACTGGCTGCGAAACGCTTTTGACCACTCAGCTGCTGTCGTTATCTGTCCTTTTGGAGTGACGATCACTATTTCTTTTGGAGTATCCAGAAAAAAATCCAGGGCTGGCAGCATTTCCGAAAGAGCTGTAGGGCTTGAAACCAGGATATTTGAGAACGCCTTCAACGCATTTCGTCCCCGTTTTGCGTATTCGTCTTTTGTAGTATATTCAGCCAACCGGAAGAGATTTAGAACCGCTACTGAATTTCCTCCGGGGACTGCGCCGTCGCTGTTGGGTTTTTGTCGGGCGATCAAAGCCTCGTGATCATGGGAGGTCATAAAGAAACCACCGTTTTCACGATCTTCGAATTTTTCTTCTATAATAGCGTCTAATTCGATGGCTTTTTTCAGCCATTTTATATCATGGCTTGCTTCATACAGGTCGATAAGAGATGCTATGAAAAAAGCGTAATCCTGTATATATGCGTTGTGCCTAGCTTTTCCGTCTTTGTAGCTTCGATATAACCTGTTGTCTTTGAACAGTTCTGCCAGGATAAACCGGGCAGCATTTTCCGCCTGATTTATATATTCCGGTTCATTGAGTATAAGTCCAGACATGGCATAAGCAGAAATCATCAGGCCATTCCAGGCTGTCAGAATTTTTTCATCCCGCAGCGGCTTTGGCCTATTGCTTCGAAGTTCATAAAGACGGTCATTAGCCTTTTCGATCATTTCTTCCAGGTCTTTTTCGTTGATTTTAAGATTCTGGGCGACCAGGCCAGCTTCTCTGGCTACGTTCAGGATAGAGCGCCCTTCAAAATTGCCGGTTTCGCTTACCCCGTAATATTGGATAACCGCTTCTGCCTGATCCTTGTCCAGCGCTTCTTTTATTTCTTTAGGTGTCCATGTGAAAAAATAACCTTCATCCATATGGCCTTTGGGATTTATGCTGTCCGCATCTGTTGCAGAATAAAAGGCTCCGTCAGGAGATGTCATTTCACGTTTTACATAGCGAAGGATATGCCGGACAACTTTCTCGAATTTTTTATCTCCGGCAGCCTGAAAGCCTTCCAGAAAGGCCGGAACCAGCAGGGCATTGTCATAAAGCATTTTCTCGAAATGAGGAACCAGCCATTTTTCGTCTGTGGAATATCTGTGAAAACCTCCTCCGATCTGATCGTACATTCCGCCATTGGCCATTTTGGTAAGGGATTTAAGCGCCATATTGAGCGTTGCCTGATCTCCGGTACGTCGCCAGTAGCGGAGCAGAAACCGAACCGGCAGGCTGCTGGGAAATTTGGGAGCGCCTTTGATTCCGCCGTTTACCGGATCAAAACCCTGTTTATAAGTTTCAGCCGCTTTATGCATTACATCGACGCTCGGTATGTCTTTTCCTGTTTCGCTTGTCATATATTGACGTATGGCGTTTACAAGAGCCTGGCCTGATTCCTCCACGCTGTCCCGTTTTGTTTTGTATGTATCGTTCAAGCGCTCAAGCACGGTTATAAATCCCATTTTCACGCCTCGATCTCCGTCTTTGGCAGGGAAATATGTTCCACCGAAAAAAGGCTTTCTGTCCGGTGTCAGCCAGACGTTTAACGGCCATCCTCCACTGCCGGTCAGGGCCTGCACAGCCGTCATATAGATAGCGTCGATATCCGGTCTTTCCTCCCGGTCAACCTTGATGGCAATGTAATGAGAATTCAAATAATCTGCGATCTGCTCATCTTCAAAGGATTCTTCTTCCATGACGTGACACCAGTGGCAGGTTGAATAGCCTACGGAGAGAAGAACAGGCCGGTTCAGTTTCCGTGCAGTCTCAAAAGCCTCTTCTCCCCAGGGATACCAGTTGACAGGGTTATGAGCATGTTGAAGAAGATAAGGGCTTGACTCCAGGAAAAGGCGATTGGTATATTTCGGCTTTCCGTCCGGCAGAAGGTGGCGTGTTCGAGGTTTATAATCCTTGCCCCGCTGCTTTATCATCAGATCAATTTGTTCCTGCAATTTTTTATCCATTTTTGTTGTAACTCCTTGCAGGGAGGCGGCATTGGCCTCCCGTGTCGTTATTTCATATACGCTGAAAAATATAGTAAGAATCACTGGTATAAGAAGTGCTTTCATTGCCATAATCTTCTCCTGTGCCTCCTGTTTCTTTCTTTTTTTTAAAAAACAGCGGAAATTTTATTTATCCTTATCCGTTATTTTATCAGCGTTTCAAAATATTTATCCAAAATTTTTATAGAACTCAAGAATCTGGATATCTGATTCTGCCGCTCCGGTCAATAATTATGATGGCTCATGTTCTCAGTATTTTCAATTCAGCAAAAACTTTTAAATCAACATTTTTTGATTCTATTTTCAAGATCGGACGGTGACATAAAAACAAAAGATCTGCTGTCTTTTGATCTGCTCAACAATTTTAGAGTATCGGACATATGCAGCAGATCTTTTCTTGCAGTTTCATACGAAATACCATGAAAGCTCTGATATTCGCTGATTGTATATATAAATCTCGGATGTTTTAAAGCATGACGAAGCAAATATCTCTGTCTGAAGTTCAATTTACGACCGAGATTTTTTGCATTATCAAGTAAATTTGTTGCATATTCAATATTGCTTGACTTTTTCTCCAGGTAAGCATTAAGATCCCGTATCGCTTTTTTAATGACCTCAAGTTGATGAATAATGAAATATGTCAAATCGTTGTCATCTGTTTCAGTGTGCAGAAAAGCTCTGCCATACTGAATCGGAGCGAGCTTTATTATTCTGGAAATAGAAATAAACTCTGTCAGCCAGTATCCCTGCTTTATCATTGACCAGTAAAACAATGCCCGTGAGGTTCTGCCGTTGCCATCGACAAAAGGATGATCATATGCCAGCATGAAATGTAATATGATCGCCTTTATTACAGGGTGGATAAGTTCTGAGTCGAAAGTCTTATTTGCAAATTCGCATAGCCAGTCAAGTCTTTCTTTCAAGCATGATGGATCAGGTGGAGTGTAAATGATTGCGGATGTCGAGTCTACGACACGAATATCATCCTTTTTTTCTCGAAACACCCCGGCTTTATCTGGATCGTTCAAAGTTTTTTCGGTTATGATTTTATGTAACTCGAAAACGATGGACGGGGTAAGGTTTTCATCTTTGTAATCTCTGATAAACTGCATAGCGTGGTAATTGTTCAGAATCATCTGTTCGCTTTTATCATTTGGAGTTCTTTGCTCCCTGATCATGGCTTTTGCTACATTTCTTGTCGTTGATGCACCCTCCAACTGGCTGGAATTGATAGCTTCTTCTACCAGAGATTTGATGAGATATGTACTTCGAATGTCAGAATTAATGACCGGTGTGGCCGTTAACATCTGGCCTGCTGCATTCCTGTCCAGCCACCTCAAATCCTTTAGTATCGAATCAATCATGCAAAATGTAAACGGCTGTTCCTGCTCGCTTTGCAGAGGGAGTGACTTACTCATATCCATTCTGCTCAATTTTATTCCTGTCCACCATTGTTTGCTGGTAAGCCCTTCCGGGGGCTTGAGATGCCTGACCCTATCCCAATGCAGATATCGCCCTTTGCTGTCAGTCGGGCTGGAATGCGCTGATATTTTGTCTATCAGCTTGTTGTCACTATCTGATAAATTAGATAAATCAGGTGATTCTAAAGGTAACTTCATTTTACTCCTTATTTTTTATCATGCCATATTTTGAAAAATAATTTCTTCTTCCCGTCTTCATTCCCAGGACAGGAATGTATTTTTAAACCGGGCAACGATTCCCTCGATTCTTACCTTGTGCTTTCGATAAAAAATATATCCGGTCAAAGTCAGCCCGCCTCCGACCGTTAACACAACTCCCATGACCACTTTCACTGTTTCCACATCCTGCCTGCTTAAAACGATATATATAACAGCTATAAAATCGAGGATGATTCCGCAAAAACCGGCTAAAGCAAAAATTCTGATTCTTAAAAATACCGATGCCACTATGGTCATAAGGCATATTCCAATGAGAATCAGATGGGACATGTACGAAAGATAATTATCTACAAGGGCTTCAAATGCAGAAACGCCCAGGAGTAGAAGCAGAGCCAGAGATCTGACTATATTGGCAGTTGTCCTGGTTGTTATATCCTTGAAAAACTGTACGAGGACGAGAACAGTTATGGCAAGAGGTACGGCATATGCCTGGATCGAATGAATTTCTTTATGGGCAAAAGTCATGAACAGATAGGCGTTGAACCCCGCGAAAGCATAGGAGAGGATGTAGCGATCTTTTTCAGTGTATGCTTTCCATGTGAAAAGAACCGAATACAGAAGGATAATTCTGGCAAGAGTCTCAAAATCCACAGAATATCTGTATGCGTAAAAAGCTGTTATCAGAGGCAGTCCAAGCAGAGTGAACTTTATAGGAAGTGTCAGGGCATTGTTGCCTTTTTTTATGATCGGCCTCATAGCAGTTATGGCAAATGCTAAAAAAATGCCTGCACACATATCCCAGGTTTCGATGTCTATGTCGAAAAGTCTTGCTCCAGGCTCTCTCAGAGTCATTAAAAAGGTCAGAACCATGATCTGGGCAATTATTGTCCATATCCAGAATTTTTCGATCTGAGCGCGAAAGAACCAGTATGCAGCAAGAAACCCCTGGATAATAAGCATCATAGTCCGATTTTTATCGACAAGTAATGGAAAAAGATTGTCTTCAGCCATGATATTTATGACGATTGCCGTGACAACCAGTTGCACTACAACCGGAAAGATACGGCTGGGCCTAATCAAAAATTCGTGAAAATGATGAGCTATTCTAAAAGTGCGTCCCTGTGTGTTTACAAATATCTGGGCGGATTTTGCACGGTAAACTTCGACAGCGCATGAAATGGCTGCGGCAGTCAGGAGGATATGAGGTAAAAACGTCTCGATTCTTAAATGATAATACAAAGAGAGGCCGATTACCGGGCAATATGCCATAAATCCAAGCAGAATGTCGAGCATTGGCATATATTTAAAATCTTTTGATACTGGCACAAAAAACAGCCCACCCCATAAAAAGCCAAGAATCAGGATAGATATCCCTGCTCCAGGTCCGAAATTTGCAAAGCTTGTGTATATGATCAATATCGCAGTCAGTGCTGACCAGAAATGATACGATATTTCGAATTGGGCAAACTTTGGTTTGAAGTACCACTGATATGCGGGTATCAGCAGGATAAAAACAGCCATGAGCATGGAGGTACTTGTGTAAGGCTCCCAGCAGCAGGATGCGGAAAACAGGAGTTCGTAAAATCCTGCATGAAACAAAAATTTCTTTTTCAGGATATGTCCGTAAAAGATAACCAGTCCCGCCAGCATGATTATGAGAATTCCAGTTTGATAGAAATTTATCCCTGTCCTTGTAGTAACGATTGCAAATATTGTGAGAAAATGAGAGGCAATCAGCAACCATGAAAGGCAGAAATTATGTATTTTTTCCCATGCTGGTTTATCCAGATTGGCAAATTTGGAAATCAGATTTCTGACCATGCCTGCTTGGCTGGTAAAAAGCAGAAAAAGAAAAGTCTCGATGACAGCAGTCATGGCCGCACGTATGGGAAATTGGCTCAAGGATAAAAACGGAATTGATGTGATCATGAAAAAAATTGCTGTCAGAATTGATAGAATACCGAAAAAAGCGGCTTGTTTTCCGCTGCCCTGAGCATGAAGGCGGAGCATTGCCAGGCCGGTTATTAGAACTATTGGGGAGTAAAGGTGGAAATAATAAAATTTTATATCATGTTCTACAAAAAAGCATACTTGTAATAAAGGCGGGTACAGGTAAAAAACAAGGGTAATTGCCAAAAGGAAAATGGCGGCTGAACGAGTTAATATGGAAGCATTATTTTGACTATGCTGATATTCCGCACGGAGGAAAAAGACCAATGGGGGAATGAACATTATCCAGCCGATATTTTCAGGCAGAACAGCAATTTTTGCAATGTGAATGAGAAAAAATATGCCCAGAAATATTATGCCGGAAGTAAAGCCAGATACAAAAAGGGTATATCCTGTTTTTTCTGCATCACGAACCAGGCAGTATCGGGACATGAACCCGGCACTCAGGCAAAGAATGCTGATAGTCAACAGCACAGGCAGATTGACACGGTTTATGTCGATATCCGGGAAAAATTGAAGATATAAAAAACAGGCTGAAGCCAGCATGGAAAATACTATTGCGGTTTTTAATTCATGAAATGGAATATCCTTGTCCTGCCGCTTCTTTAAATCGGATAGTATTATAATCGGAATTGCCAGTAAAAGACCAAATCCTATAAGCCCGAAGTCATTCAGTTTGTCTGTAAAAAGATTTTCCATAAAACGGTTATCGAGTGCAAAAGCCAGTCCTATGCATGCCAGAGCGAAGGGAAGACCGGCAAGAAACCGGCGGGAAAGGCCAAGTGTATGGGCGGTTGGTATGGCTGCAAGCACAGATATATAAAGGCTTATGACAGCCGGCCATAAAGATATGTTTTGGCTTATGGCAGTCGGCCACAAATTAAAAATGGGCTTGTCTGAAAAGACGGTTGTAAAAACAATGACAACAAGGAATTGAGAGGCTATGGCAAAAACAAATTGAGGTGAAAGCAGTCTGTTATTTGACCATGGCCAGGCAAATAATGGTGAACTGCAACAATTGAATCTGGTAAATGCGTGGCTGAGACAGGCTAAAAAAAGAGCAAGAACAGATATGGGCAGGGGTAAAAAAGGTGCGAAAGTTTGTGAATATTCTCCAATGGCAGGCACAAGAAGAGGGTAAACAATAAAGATACTCCATAACCATATAAGCGGCAGGTGTAAAAAATATCCGATGATAACACCTGTCACAGCCCAGGCTATGAGGTGAAGGTTTATGAATGCAAAGTTTTGCGGACATGCGAAATAAAGATATAAAAACTCTGCTCCGAAGATAAAAACCAGGGGAGTAAAAAGCCATAGGAGAATTGAGCGGCTCCGGTTTTCTTTTAGAGAATTTTCTAAAAATAATATATATGATTCCGTGAAACTGCTCGTTTCTGCGCTCTGTTTGGGAGTGCAGGATATATGCTCTGCATCCCGCTGCGATGGACGCAGATAAAAATAAGCACACGATACAAGTAATATAATACCGGCAGTGAACGCATAATGAGGATAAACCGACTGCATTGCATCCGGAAATTTTATGGGTAAGGGAAGATGAATAAAACCTCCCGTATCGCTTAGTGCAAAATCGATGAGCAGAGGATTCAAAAGTTCGGCCAGGTATAAAATATGCCAGCCTCCCACGAAAAAACATGTTGTTCCGCATAAAATAGCCATTGATGCACAATATTTTTTGTATCCGAATTTAATAAGCCGGATAAATGCCAGCCCGATCATGAGAAGAACAGGTGCATATTGATAGCAGCGGGATATGCTTATATGATCTTGAGTATAGTGTTGTGGAATCAGGAAATTATCAAACTGTGGTATTATGTAAAGGGCTACAAGCATGGAAAGCCAGACAGTTGCGGTTTTTGCATATTTTGCAGTATAATTGCTTTTGGGCTTGCTGCATTCACAGAGAATAAGAAGAGCTGAAGGAGAAAGAAACAGGAGCAGATATACGGAAACCGGAATGCTGAAAAGATTTGCTGTCGGTTTGATAAAAAGAAATCCGAAATAACAGATTCCCAGAGATAAAGAGATTACATAACCGGCGGAAAAAGTTATAGATGGATTTATTCTATCTTCGCTTTTGAAATAAAAACTTGTAAGAAACAGCAAAATAACGGCAGTTATAAGACAAGTCATGGAAACAGATGTAATATCTGACTGGTCAAAATGTGATATCAACAGAAGGATAGGGATGGAAAAACCGAGAATAGATTTAAGCAGGTTGTAATGACTATCTTGCTTCGCAGAAAAATTTTGCGTCATGAGGCTGATAAGAAGCCATATGCCAGATCCTATCGCTATAAGATAAAAAGAATCCATTTTTATGAGAAAGGCATTAGATGGAAATTGAGATTTCAAACAAAGCATCAATATTGCAAGGGCAGGTGCAAGCCAGAATGTGGAAAGAAAGATCCGGGATAACTTTTTCGTTAAGCCTCGTGCTGAAAACAGGGCAGCGGCAGATACGATAAAAAGGCCGGTTACACAAAGGGGTTTTAAAAAATATAAAGGGTCTGTCAAGGTCAGGATCAATACTGCCAGTGATATAATCTGGGAAGATGCGGCAAAAACAAATGAGGGTGAATATTTTCTTTTGCTATGCCAGGAAAAAGAAAGGGTGTTTGAAAACCAGGTTTTTTGTCGGGTTACGGTAGATAAAAGGGCAAAAATCAACGCAACTACTGACAATGCAAGGGGATGAAAGGCTAAAACATGAAATTCAATTCTACCGGTATTGGGAATGAAAATAAGCAAAAATGCAAGAAGACCGAAAACCCACACAACAGCAAGATTTAAATATCGTCCGATTAAAAATGCGGTGACAGCAAATGAGATAAACTGGATTCGTGGCAGAAAGAACCGGTCAGGTGACTCTAAATATTCAATAAAGACAAAACCTGCAAGTCCTGCCAGCCACACCAGGGAAATCCAAAGAATAAAAGAAAGCCATGATATTCTGGATGAAGGCAGATATTTTTTCAATATGGGAAACATGCAGGTTATAAAAAGAATCAGCAGGGAGGTGGCAAGATAAAATGAGGATTCAGGATAAAAAATTGAAGGATACGATGCCTTTGCAGCAGTTGTTAAAATCACTGCCTGCCATAAAAAGATACAGGATGCCAATAAGAAAAATCTTTTTTCAGTTTTCCAGCCTGAATGCATGGAATGGACACAAAAATATAAGGCTGCAACTATCCAGAACCAATGATAACTGACAGGTAAAATACATCCTGAAAAAAGGATGAATCCTGCAATCAACATAATGACAATTTCAAAAAAACTGGTCGGTCGAATTATGTTTTCAGCATCTTTTTCTGACAAAATAGATTTTGAACGTAAAAATAAGGATGTTCGTATAATGATAAAATTGATGAGTATCGCGATCACAAAAGAAAAAGGCAGGAAATATTTGACGGATCTTGTTTCAAAAACATACTGGGGCAGCGCAAAGGCAATGACAGCATAACCTGCAAAGGATGGCCATCGGCTCTTAAAATAAAAGCTGAAATAATGACATGACAAACCTGCCAGAACAATGGCAGCAAAAGTTTTGAATGAAATAGGAGATGCAGAAGACAGGATTAAATTTGGATATGTCCAGCATATTACGCGAGCCATGAGAAAAAGGGCTGAAAAAGCTGCGGGTATTGTAAAAAGTCTGTGATCTGTGAGCTGACCGGGAAATACTCTCCTGCGAAAGATAAGATCGCCCTGCCCCAGGTCTTTTAAAAATTTCCATCTGGTGCAAAAAACAGTTATCCCGATTAACAGTATGACAGACGTAGAAGTTCCAAGACCGGAACGCATACTTATGCCGAACTGGCTTTTTATTTCCGGAAGAATGAGAACAATCATGACAAGGGCGGTTACAACCGGTATCCAGGATCTGGAAAAATAACCTGCTGTAAGCATCAATAAGGTTATAATAAAAGGGCCGCCCACTACCATCAGCTTTGTCAAAAAATTGAGATCCATACCTGCAAGATCTTTTGAAAAAAGACGTATCATCATCAGGCAGAGGGCAAGCATTCCGATATTCCACAATATAGTGCTTCGACAATCTTTAAAAACCGAAGTTTTCGTCCTGGTCGAAAATACTATCCAGAAAAGCCCCAGAATGGACAGTCCGAACACGAGAGTATTATTAGTTAATGTGTAGAGGCTCATGTTGCAGAATCCAAGATAGGGCAGTGCTATGGCTATAGCGCCCACGCCCGCATGAACATGAACCAGGCTATCTTTTACTGCCCCCATATAAAGCCAGAAAAAACCGAACAGGACAAAGGCTGTTCCAAGAGGAAAAGGATCTATCCGGGCTGCCCACTGCAAAGCTATCGTGCCGACAAAAGCCAGGGAAAGATAAACTGGTGACAGTCGTCTGGCAGAATCGGCAAGAGGTGTAATAGTCGTTTTTTTCGATATTGTAAGTAGAACTACTGATATGACAAGGGCAAGATAAGGAAAAGCGACCAGTGGAAATCCGTTTATCCGGGCGATGGCTGAAAATCCGAGTATGAAAATAATCAGAGAGATTGTAAAATGGCGCATGGTCTGAAGTTTGACGGCCTGGTAGAACCAGGCTGATCCGGCAAGAAGCAATGACAGCGTTCGAACATGTCCTTCGGAAAATGAGAGCATGACTCCCAGAACTATCAAGGAATAGGCAAAATAACATAATAGACCTATACGCCCGGTATTCCCCGTTTCTTCAAGCAGGCCGAATTCAATCATAGATATCAGAAAACCAGCCATTACAAGAAGCGGGCCGTAGGTATGAACCTGTGGTAATAAGCCAAGCCGTGCGTGGACAAGACCCCATACAAGAAAAAATGTTCCAAGACTTGCAACACAATAGAAAACCAGGGGAATATTCGTTGACCTTATTTCGGAAAGCAGAATTCGATTCAAGACGCTTCGTATATTTATTATCAGCGCTGTAAATCCGGCATAAAAACCTGCGATAAGAACGCCTTTCGCTTTTAAACCGATAACGACAGCGCCAGTCTGATCAAGGGACAAAAACAGAGCTGCGGATAAAAGCAGCAGCAATGCATTTAAAAAAAGGAGTGACAGGGTTAAAATCTTTGTCATGGCCGGATGTATAATCTTAATGGAACTTTTAAAGATGAACCACCATGCCACAAGTAATACCCCGGATAAACCTATTCCCCATAAAACTCTGTTCACAACTGATAAATTCGGATCTACCGAAAGAATAGCAACAAAAAGCAGGCTCATGGGCGCAAGGAAAACGGCTGCGGCCTCTAAAACCACCACAGGTGTTTTAATCTCAGTATCCTGCAATTTGAGCCATTTTCCGATAAAGGAAAGACCGAACGCCACTGCCACTATCATGACAGGACTCAAACCGTAACGTATCCAGGCAGCTTTGTCCCACATGGTTAAAACGAGAAGCAGCAATCCTATGACAATGGCTGTCGAACTTAATACAAAAAAAAGATTCTTAGAAATAAAGGTCTGTATGTGCTGTAACCATAAACGCTCCCGGACGGACTCTTCTGGCCGGATTCTCTCTCTTTGTACCTGTTCGGGTTCCTGCTCAATCTTGACAGAAGTCTTTTCTGTCAGAATACTCAATCCGGCTTCGGATATCACTTCCGAGGCGGCATCGACAAGGGTTTCGCCCATTATATCTTCTAAAATTATTTCAGCAGCGATTCGTGTCCCTGATTCCACAGGTTTTTTCTCATCTGTATTGCCTGCATCTGCATTGATTATATCTGCATTGATTATATCTGCATTGATTATATCTGGAGCAGGCTCGTCTCTTATTCCGGTTTCCCTGTCAGCCTCATGGGTATCAGCTTCAGATTCCTGAGAAAGTTCGGAATCAGAATGCCCTGCCCCGCTTATAACAGATTCGATAATGTCGATTTCATCTTGTAAAAGATTTTTTTTATGCCTGTCTAAAAAGTCTTTCAATACTCTGACTTGTTCCACATCACGATCAGCTTCAACAGCTTCCGGAAAAGGAAGGCCGTCGAATAAATATGAAAACAGCCAGGGGTTTTGAGACCATAACAATACAGCCTCGTTGAAACGGGAAGTGTCGGCAATGTATTGTTTAAACCATGTCTTCCATTGCAGAACGGTAGTATAGGGTTTCGGTCCGAACCTTATAACGAAAAGAGCTGCCAGAGTCTCCTGTGCTGTAGAGGCTGCATCAAGCTTACAGAATGCTGTAAAAGATTCCGGTAATTTCGAGCCAATCAGAATTGTCATCAACTGATTTTGTTTTTCAGGCGGCAATTTTGCAAGAATTTCTATCCCTGCCCTGCCAAATTCACTTAACCATTTTTCAATCTCATCAATCCCGGATTTTTTAAAATCGAGATTGCGGCCTGCAATCGATTCCAATTCATCTTGTGCCGCTTCGACAAGATCAGCCGCGTTTTTATAATAGGCATTACGCAGTTCAGTTATTTTTGGATCAGATGTATTGTTATCTATAAACCGACCCAGTGCTTCCCAGGCTGTATCATGAAGATTTGTTTCTATCTGTCTTTTTTCAGTATTGAGCCTTTCCGCCAGCCCTGTACCATCAGTTTCTGTAAAATGATCCGGCAGATATTGTGAAATTATTTCCAAATCTCTGGCAATGGATTTAAATTTCATGGAAAGATCGACAAGATCGAAAAATACAGGAAAACCTATTGGAAATTTTCCCGGGTCAATGCCAGTAATTCGAATCTCTTCGGGGTGACTGGCAGCAGTGCCTTTATCAAGAGCATTATGTATGATTACAGCGGCCGTATCTATGTCGTCTTTCAACATGGAAAACAGCCGCATCAGTGCAGACGCTGTCTGCCGACTGCCAGCAGATTCGGCAGATTCGGCCATCCCTTTGATCAAGGGCAAAAGTTCCATATATCCGCAAAGATTACTAATGCCTGTATTATCCCTGTCCGTCTCAACTGCCGCAGCATGTATTGCATTGAAAAGAGGCATACGAAGCTTGGGGATATGGCCCAGTTCGGTAATCAGCCGTAAGATAAGTTCGTTTGTATCTGTCATGTGTCTGTTCCCATGATTTTTTCCCGTCAATCGATTAAATTACCGCCGTACAGGTATCTAAAATACCCAATTATCAACGGTAGGGCTGGGTTCCGTCCCAGCCTTCTTTTGCCGGGGACGGAACCCAGCTCTACCGTCAGGTACATTTTTTTGGAATTCCCTATTGTCTGTGCGAAAGTGCTGCAATGCTGTAGAGTGGGCAAAATTACAAAACTTTTGCACAGACATTTACGAGCGTGGAGTCGTATTTATCAAGTCACGGACGCTGCCAGCTTTTGGGCCAGTCATCAAAATCGATTACGGGCCTGTCCTCTATCAACAAAGTGTAAAGGGGTTCTTCCGGAAAATCATTCAGCCTGATTATCCAGTTTTCATTATCCACACAAGCCGAATAGGGAACGTCCGCGTTATCCGTTTCACTCCAGACAAGTTTTCTATCCAGGCAATTTTCTATCATGGATCTTTCTTTTCAACTCCGTATTTTTTATTGTACTTGGAATTGGTACGTTTGGAGCTTCCGATAATCGCTTCATAACTTTCATCCTGGCTCATACCCTTTTTACGGTTTTTCTCGACAAGGTATTTAAAAGTCGGGCCATCAGGATTACCATATTTTTTCATGTCCCTTTTTTCGAGCATCGTAACTTCCATCTTGTCTTTCATCATTGCCCTGGCTCCAATTCGAGCTTTATGCCTGATCTCATACGCCCGATGCGCTCGTTTTTCAAGGCTGACCCCTTCCTTGACCCATTGTTCATTCAAATTTGAAATCACTCCCACCTGATCATTGTACCATTGACGTATTTCTGCGTTTGTCCGGGGTACGGCTTTTTGTATCGGCTGCGCTTTTTCCATGATCTTGTTGTCCTGCAAAACGCGCCCATCGGAATTCAGGGTACTTGAACAGGGACAGCAGCCACCTATCATAGATATCAGGAAAAACAGGGAAATAAGGGAAAACAAGCTTTTTTTCATGGGATAATTCTCCTTGTTAAAATTGCCGGATTTATGCCTGAAAAACTTTTTATCAATCTTGGAGTTTTTGACATAAACCCTGATTACTCGAAATTTGTTATCAGAAAAAAGAGTGGAAAGCAAGAAAGCCTGCTTAAACGATGATAAATTTCGCTCAAAGATTCTTTATTCCCATTGACACGATAATCTTACTATAATAGACATATATTATGTCTATATTGCAGAAATATCATGTATTCATTTTAGATAACAGGAACAATAATTATGGCCTTGATTGAATGGAAAAGCAGTTACAGCGTCAATGTAGCGGAAATCGACAGGCAGCATCAAAAGCTTATCAAAATTCTCAATATCCTTGATGATGCAATGCGGCAGGGAAAAGGGAAAGACGTTTTGGGAAAAATAGTCAACAGTTTGATTGACTACGCCCAAATTCATTTTTCTACCGAAGAAATGTATTTTGTAAAGTTAGAATATCCTGATTCTGCCGCTCATATAAAAGAACATAAGGATTTTGTGAAAAAGGTTTTCAAATTCAAGAATGATTTTAATCAAGGCAAACTTGGTTTATCCATAGATATCATGAATTTTTTGAGTGGCTGGCTGACAAACCATATACAGGTAAGCGATAAGAAATATGAGCCTTTTTTTAATAGTAAAGGTTTGAAATAATATAAAATAAATCTTCCTGCTTTTTTATTTTACGGGAAATATCAAATTTCTTTGTAGAATTGCAATTAAATGATAGCAAGAATCTCGATAGACTCAGGAAAGATAATAATTATTACACTAATCCCCCAAAGGAATGTGGAATTTTTGCAGTACTGCTTCAATAGATACCTGTGCATAAATTATGTTACATTTATTGTAGGGGCAAACCCTCGTGGTTGCCCTCCGTACAAGGGCAGTCACAAGGCCTTCCCCTACATTAATATTGAGAAATATTTGATTAGGTACTTAGCAATTGTCATTTAAGTACCTGACCATATATTTTTTAACTTTTTCCGATGAGCCAGTTCCTTGACAATAATTTATTCCACATTAAGAAAATGTCAATAAATTATTGGGTGGGTACTTAAAGGCGATACTGCAATCTGCATTGTGTTTAAGCCGACCCAAAGGATCATTGCTGACGCGATCATATTGGTCAATATTTCTCGAACTCATCATCGTCTTCATAATCATGTACATCGCCGTCTTTCAGTTCGATATGATAGCCGTCCAGTGTATCTATGTCCTCCGAGCTTTCTTTAAAATCATCATCTATATCGAGTTCCACATCGACCTTTTTCTTCCTGGCTGCTGCTTTTCTATTCCTTTTTTTATGAGTTCTTTCTATATCATCATCATCGTCGTCTATGTTTATAGTATCTGACATCAGATTTTCGGTTTCATCTATTTTAAAAAATGCAATTGCTTTTTGCAGATTTATGGCCTGAGATGTTAATTTTCGAGATTGCATAGACATGGATTCTGCTGTCGAATTCATCTCTTCCGATGTTGATGACAATTCTTCGGATGCTGAAACATTTTGCTGGATAACCTGATCCAATTGCTGGATAGCCTTGTTGATCTGTTCCGCACCCGAGTTCTGCTCGTTGCTCGCAGCGCTGATTTCCTGAACCAGATCTGCTGTCTTTCTGATATCAGGGACAATTACTTTAAGCATTTCGCCGGCTTTTTCAGAAATTTCCACACTTGACACAGCTTCCTGATTGATCTGTTCCGCTGCTCTGTTGCTTTTTTCAGCAAGCTTGCGGACTTCGGACGCCACAACTGCGAAACCCTTACCGAATTCGCCTGCTCTTGCCGCTTCTATTGCAGCGTTCAAGGCCAGCAGATTCGTCTGCCGGGAGATTTCTTCGATAATCGTTATCTTTCCTGCGATACTTTTCATGGCTGCCACGACTGTTTCCACAGCTTTTCCGCCTTCCAAAGCATCTTCCGCTGATTTTACTGCTATTTTTTCCGTCTGGCTTGAGTTATCCGCATTTTGCCTGATATTGGCAGCCATCTCTTCCATAGACGACGAAATCTGCTCGGCTGAAGCTGCCTGTTCGTTTGCGCCCTGGGACATCTCTTCAGATCCTGCGCTAGTCTGCTGACTTACCGACGATACCTGGCTTGCCGATTTTTTGACATTTTCCGCCATTGATCTGACCTTGTTTGATCCGCCTTTTACTCTGACGACTACATGCCTTGTCCTCTTCACCATCTTTTTCATGGCCGTAAGTAACACCCCGATCTCATCTTTCCTGTCCACAGTGATCCGAACAGTGAGATCCCCATCGGCGAGTCTGTTGTTTATATCCACTGCTTTTTTTATAGGCAGAGTGATTGATCGAGTGATTACAAATGCGATAATCAGGGCGAATATTGTCCCGGTCATGCTGAAAGCAATGGAAAGCCACTTTGTTTTAAAGCATGTATCTTCGAATACTTTGACCGCTTCATGATTTTCTTTGACAAGGGATTCGCCTATATCATTAAGTGGTTTTTCTGTTTCATGGCGAAGAATATCGACTTCTCCGTCCAGTTTCTTGATTTTATTAATGTCCTCAGTCGCTTTATAACTTTCCTTTTCCAGAGAATCGATGATATGATTAAGCGGAATCATGGTTTCATCACGAATCAGGTCGATTTTTCCATCCAGCTCCCGTATGGCTATAAGATCCAGGTTTGCCTCATCACTCTCGTCTTCAAGGGATTTAATAATTTTGCTCAACGGTTCTAATGCGGCATTGCGAAGATTGTCTATTTCATCATTGAGTTTTCGGATCTCTTCCAGGTTTTCAGACCCTTCATTTTCCAATAGAGGAAGCATACGTCTTTCAAACACATCAAGATAGCTGTTATACTGCACTGCAAATGTTTCTGCCCACATTCTCTCTTCAGTTGTATCCGCAAGTGTTTTCACGTTAACAATATCCCTTTGTGCATCAGACTTGATCTTTCCGAAATGGTTCCTTGTCTTCTCCGAATTCCGGTTGATCATTCCATCGGCCATCACGATATAAACCTCATCGACACGCCTTCTGATATTGTTGACTGCCAGTGAATCTTTAAATCTTTTGTCCGCTGACTCCCCTTTTTCAAGAATTGGCAGCATTTCCTGTTCAAACAGTTTGAGATAATTGTTATACTTTACAGCGAAGGTATCAGCCCATGCTTCTTCTTCCTCGGTATCCACGAGTTTTTGCACTGTAACAATGTCTTTTTTAGAGTTCAGTTTGATTTTCTCAAAATCTTCTTTGGTCTGCTCCAGATTTCTGTTGATAACAGCATCAGCCATTACCCCATATACTGCACCGACTTTTCGTCCTATATTATATATCTGCATCGAATCTTTAAATCTTTTTTCCGTTAAGTCTCCTTTTTCCAGAATGGGAATCATTTTATCCTCAAATCGAGTCAGATAATCTTCATATTTATGTCCAAAGCTGTCTGCCCATACTTTCTCCTCATCCGTATCGACAAGTTTTTTCACCATTGCTATGTCTTGTTCCATGATAGATTTTACCTGCTTATAATCTTCATGCATTTTCTCAAGATCCCTATTTATCACAGCATCGGCAATCACTTCATAGACTTCATTAATCCTGACTATGATATTCTTAATTTCAATGGTGTCATCAGCACGGCCTGTCTGTTCACCCTGTAGCCTGGCAAGCTCGTTAATTTTAAGTAGCTGGTATCCTCCGACAATTCCGAATATAAAAACTACAAAGAGAAAACCTGCTATGAGTTTCTTACCGATCATCCAATCCTTGAATTTCATTCCCCCCCCCCCCTTTTTTTTTATGTGAATGGCCAAGGTAAAAGCGTTCTTTGAAAAACAATCTGATCACTACTGAATAGTTATCTATATCTTGAAAATCTTTATAAAGCAAATAGATTTTAGGAACTTGTGCAATATCATTAATCAAAGGGCTTAAAACTTCAGAAAAAAACATGGAGAATAATCTGACTGTGTTTGATTTTCCATATTATAAGATTCTCAAAAATGAAGGGATTGCAGATCGATTCGAAATAAGATAGAATGCATCCTGATATATCTGTCACATTTTTTAAAAAAATGAAAGAAATGGTGAAGAAAAATGAAAAATTATGTTTTTACCAAAAAATCGCGTATCAATGCACCAGTTGAAGAAGTTTTCAAATGGCATTCAAGACCCGGAGCCATTGAAAGACTGTCTCCACCCTGGGACCCGCTTCGTGTAATCAGCAGACAGGGCGGAATTGAAACGGGAGCGAAGGTTGTACTGGAAATAAAAGCCGGACCGGTTCCGATCAAATGGGTAGCAGAGCATACCGGTTATGAGGAAAATCGATATTTTAAAGATGAGCAGAGAAAAGGGCCATTTGCCAGATGGATTCATACGCACCTGTTCGAACCGGACGGAAATGATGCGTGTTTTCTGGAAGATCATATTGAGTATGCCCCTTTGTTTTCATCCGGCATGATAACAGCTCCGTTTATTGAAAAAAAACTTGAGCGTATTTTCAATTATCGGCATGAGGGGCTTGTACAGGATCTGGCAAGTCATAGGGAAAGAAAAGATAAAAAACCGCTGAATATCATGATTTCAGGCGCAAGCGGTCTTGTAGGTTCGGCTCTCATTCCGTTTTTTACCACAGGCGGCCATAAAGTTTCGCGCCTGGTACGACGACCTGCAGAAAATACAAATGAAATACGCTGGGACCCCTGGGCAGGAAAACTCAACCCTTCGGATATGGAAGGAGTTGATACTGTCATCAATCTTTCAGGCGCAAACATAGGAGAAGGCCGATGGACGGATAAAAGAAAGCGGGAGATAATCGACAGCCGTGTCAAAACCACAGAACTCCTGTCGAAAACCATAGCAGGGCTCAAGCAGCCTCCCAAAGTCATGATATGCGCGTCTGCAACCGGATATTACGGAGATTGCGGATGCGAGATCGCTACAGAAGACAGCCAAAGCGGAGAATGCTTCATTTCCGATGTGTGCAGGCAGTGGGAAGATGCTGCTGCACCAGCAATTGACAGGGGAATCCGGGTAGTGTTTTTGCGTATCGGAATAACCCTGAGTCCGCTCGGAGGCGCTCTTTATAAGATGGTACCGCCTTTCAAACTGGGGCTTGGGGGCAAATTTGGGTCAGGAGAGCAATACATGAGCTGGATCACCATAGATGACCTGATCTGCTCCATGTATCATGTCATAAATGATGAAAGCCTTGATGGGCCTGTAAATCTGGTATCTTCAAATCCTGTAACGAATCTCGAATTTACTAAAACTCTTGGAAAAGTGCTTTCCCGACCCACGCCATTTGCTTTACCCGAAACTCTTTTAAAAACCATTTTCGGACAGATGGGGGAAGAAATTCTTGTTTCCGGCGCAAGGGTCATGCCTGACAAGCTTATGGAATCGGGTTATAATTTTCGACATCCGGATCTTGAGTCAGGATTGAGGCATCTGCTTGGAAGATGAGGAAATATTTTGGCATCTCCCAATAATATGTTGCAGGGTTAAACAATAGAATCTTCCTGTAACCTCGAATCGAATACGCGTTTGCTTTTGCGCTCAGATCTTGGCAGTGTCCCATAGTCTGCCACTTCGACTTTGGGAGTTACCAGAAGTTTCTTTTTGATCAGCTGCGTTACTTTTGCAGCCATATCCGTATTGGCAGTTTTATCTGCGCCCTCGCTCAATTCTATGATAAGACGCATGATATCTCTGTCGGAATCGTCTCGAAACAAATGGATCTGGTATTCCGAACCCACATCCGGAATCTCGGACAGGATGCTGTCTATGTTGGATGGGTAAATATTTACAGCTCGGAACTTGAACATATCGTCTGTCCGGCCTTTAATGCGGGAATGTCGGGGCATGATCGTGCCGCAGGTGCATTGTCCCGGAATTATCCGTGTAATGTCTCTTGTGCGGTAGCGAATCAGGGGAACGGCTTCCTTGCATAAGGTTGTGACCACCATCTCTCCCCATTCACCTTCTGGTACTGGTTTCAGAGTGTCAGGATCAAGAATTTCGAGGATATAATAATCTCCCCAATAATGGATGCAGTCATGGTCAGGACATTCGATACCTGCGCCAGGGCCGTAAAGCTCTGTCATGCCTGTTATATCAAAAAGTTCTGCCCCTCCGAAAAGATCTGAAATTTTCTTTCGCATGGTGACAGACGAGCGTTCGGAACCATAGATCACCTTTTTGATATTGATCTTGTCACAAAGGCCCCGCTTATTCACTTCTTCGGCCATGAGAAGTCCCATAGACGCTGTGCAGCAGAGTACTGTGGCTTGCAGATCCACCAGAAACTGGCATTGCATGTCCACATTTCCAGGACCGACAGGCAGAGCCATAGCTCCAACCTTTTCACAAGCACTTTGAAAACCTGCTCCTGCTGTCCATACCCCGTATCCAACCGCTATCTGAACCCGATCCTGGGAAGTCACACCGGCCATTTTATATGCTCTTGCAAAAAACTTAGTCCAGTCATCCACATCTTTTTGGGTGTAACAGATATTTTTGCGTTTTCCAGTGGTTCCACTGGAAGAATGGATACGGATGATTTTTTCGAAAGGTACACATCGAAGAGGGAAAGGATATCCTGACTTTAGATCATCGGCTGTTGTAAAGGGAAGTTTTGTAAGATCATCAAGAGAATTAACAGCGCCGGGGGCAATTCCTGCCCTGTCCAGCCTTGATCTGTATATGTCCGAATTGTCATAAGCATGGGCAACAGTCCATTTGAGTCCTTTGAGCTGGTGGGCAGCAAGCTCATCTGCTGTCTTGAATTCCGGCATAATTTTTTTTTGCATTTTTTATTCGCTCGATATTTTTTTGTGGTTATGACATCGCTTGATACACATCTAATTTCCGCAGGTTGGGTTGAAAAGCTTGACAGTGGCGCGTGGATCGTGGAAACGAGATGTTCTATACAGTCTGCGGCACAATTTGTTCCTGCAGGCAACTTCCAGTGAAGTCAGCTAACAGAGTTGCCTGGCAGGAAACGATTGGAAAAATCGTTTTACAGAAAGACGGCGGGGACGGAACCCCGCCCTACCATATCGGGTATTTTATTTATTGGGAAATCCCTTATGCGGGAAGTCCGGCATCGAATGTGTCGATTACCTTTTTAGTGATTCTCTGGTGCAGTTTTGTAATGGCTTTGTCTTTGAGCGTTTTTTCCAGAGAACGATAGGTAATCCTGAAAGAGACACTCTTTTTATCAGCCTCTATGGCCTCTCCTTCATATACATCGAAGAGGAAGACATCTGCCACCAGAGGTTCTTTCATATTTGTGACAGCATCCAGAATCTTGGCCACAGGAATTTTCTTTTCGACGATCAGAGTGGCATCCCTGTCAATAGCTGGAAATCTTGGAACAGGTACGGCTTCGATTTCATCTGGAACCATAGGAATCAATAAATCCAGGTCGATCTCGAAAATAAATGCAGCCTGTTTAAGATCGAAGGCTTTCAATACATCTGGATGAGCCTCTCCGATCTTTCCTGTTTCCACGTCATTTACAAAAATTATTGCTCCAGCTCCGGGCTTTGTCATGTCACATGCAGAATCCGGAATTTCTTTCAGTTCAAGGCCATCAATACCCAATGCCGCCAAAAGCCCTTCAAGACTTCCTTTCAGATCATAAAAATCACAGAAAATCTCTTTGGAATGCCATGACAGAGGCTGACGCGCTCCTGTCCACAGGCATGATAAAATCTCTTTTTCTTCCGGCTGTTCGTCCTGCCCTCTGCCAATAAATATTTTGCCGGTTTCAAAAAATTTCAGATTTTTGACCTGCTGGGCAAGATTGTGACCCATGTTGCCTAAAAGTCCGGGAATCAGGGAAGTTCGCATTACGCCCTGATCTTCGGTAAGAGGATTTAAGATATGAAGGAGCGAGCGTCTGGGATCATTTTCAGCCATTCTAAGCTGATCGCAGGCGTTTTCGGAAATAAAACTGTAATTTATGGCTTCACAAAATCCCATGCCCCGCATAATATCCCTGATTTTATCACGGATGACTCTCAATTTCGGAAGCTGACATGCCCGAAGAGGCTGCATCGGGTCAGTGGTCGGGATATGGTCGTATCCGTAAAGACGGGCAACTTCTTCCATCAGATCTTCGGGTCTTTCTACGTCCACGCGATAAGAGGGCGCTGTCACCGTTACCATAAGTTCATCTTCGATTCTTACTCTGAACTCAATGGCTTCAAGCATATCCGCTATTTCTTCAGCATCTGGAGTAATTCCGAGCAGGCGATGAGTTTTCTCCAAGCTCAAGGCAATTGGTTTTATTACAGGCTTTACCGGATGTTCGTCAATAAGGCCATCGACTATACGGCCTCCTGCAATCTGGGCCATAAGAGAGGCTGCACGGTTTACGGCATTGACAGTCCCTAAAGGATCAACACCTCGTTCGAACCTGTGTGATGCGTCCGTGCCAAGTCCGAGGCGTTTTGCAGTTCTTCTGATGCTGATCGGGTCGAAACACGCGCTTTCTATCAGAACACGGGTGGTGGTATCCTCAATCTCGGAGTTAAGTCCGCCCATGACACCGGCGATTCCGACAGGGCCTTTGCCGTCGCAGATCATCAGCATATCGGAGGAAAGGGTGCGTTCCTTGTTATCAAGAGTGGTAAACTTTTCTCCCTCTCCGGCTGTTTTCACAATAATTTTTTTATCAGCTAACTGATCGAAATCGAATCCGTGCAGAGGCTGTCCGGTTTCCATCATAACAAAATTCGTGATATCGACTATGTTGTTGATTGGCCTCAATCCTACTGACATCAGTCTGTCCTGAAGCCAGAAAGGGCTTTCTTTCACGCTGATGGAGTCAAGCAATCTTGCAGCATATCTGCCGCAATGATCAGGTGCTTCAATTGTTACGGAAGCCATCTTCGATATCTCGCCTTTTTCACCTGATGTTTCACCTGATGTCTCATATGGTGATGAAATACCTTTGGAGAAATCCGGATATTTTATTTTTTTATTCTGTATGGCTGCAATTTCTCTTGCAATGCCGATGATGCTCAGGCAATCGGATCTGTTCGGGGTAAGATCTATTTCGATCATGTAATCGGACATACCACAGGCTTTGGGCAAGGACTCTCCGATAGTGACAGCTTTACCATCATAGGTTGAGTCCAGTACCATTATACCGCTTTTGTCCGTACCGAGGTGAAGTTCGACAGCAGAGCAGATCATACCTTTAGATACCTGCCCGCGAATTTTGCCCTTCTTGATGGTGTGGCCTTCAGGAAAAACCGTTCCGGGCAGGGCCACGGGACATAATTGATCTTTTGCCACATTGGGAGCGCCGCATACTATAGGCAGGATAGTGCCGCCTCCCACATCCACTTCACAGCATTGAAGCTTGTCAGCATTAGGATGGGGTTCGACACTTATGACCCGACCGACTACCACAGTATCGAGCCAGGCATACCGGTTTTCTACAGAGTCCACTTCCAGCCCGGCCATTGTCAGAGCTTCGGCCAGATCGGAAATATTCATTTCGACAGGCACATATTGTTCAATCCAACTCAAACTTGCTTTCATGTCAAAATTGCCTCAAAAACCTGTAATCGTTTTCAAAAAATTTCCTGATATCATCAATGCCATATTTCAGCATGGCGATTCTCTCCATGCCCATGCCAAAGGCGAAACCGGTATATTTATCCTTATCGTATTCCACATTGTCGAACACCGCAGGATCGACCATGCCCGAACCGAGTATTTCCAGCCACCCGGTATGAGAACAGACCCGGCATCCCTTGCCTCGACAGATCACGCAGAGAATATCGACTTCAGCGCTTGGTTCCGTAAAGGGGAAAAAACTCGGTCTGAACCTCAGACTTGTTTTCTCATCGAAAATCCGATGGACAACAGTGGTCAAAATTCCCTTGAGATCACCAAATGAGATATTTTTATCTACCAGAAGCCCCTCAATCTGGTGAAACATCGGCGTATGAGTCAGGTCAGAATCACACCGATAAACTTTACCGGGAGCCACAACCCTCACAGGAGGTTTCTGTTTTTCCATAGTTCGTATCTGAATGGGAGATGTGTGAGTACGCAGTACTATGTTATCTGAAACATAAAATGTATCCTGCATGTCCCTGGCCGGGTGATTTTTCGGTATATTAAGGGCTTCGAAATTATAAAAATCGAGTTCCACTTCCGGGCCTTCAGCAATATCGAATCCGAGTCCTGCAAAGATTTCACAGATCTCTCTTGAAATTCTGGTGACCGGGTGCAGCATACCAGGAGCCTGCGCCCGACCTGGCAATGACACATCAATCCGGCTGTCACTGTCTGTCCTGCCTGCCAGTGCTTCAAGACGTTCATCAAAAAGGCCCTCCAGCAGTTTTTTTGTCTGGTTGGCCTTTTGACCGGCTTCAGGCCGCTGATCTGCCGGCAGGCCGGATATATTTCTCAAATACCGTGTTATAGCGCCTTTTCTTCCCAGATATCGGACGGAAAGGGCATTTATGTCATCAGGGGTTGCTGCTGCCTCAATCTCTGAGAGAGCATCATCCCTGATCTGGTCGATTGTTTTTTCCACGGGTACTCCCAATTGCCTTTCTTCGAATTCGGCTTCGAATCTCCGGCTTTGAATCTATTTGGATATATTTGGATATACGGGCTATAAATATCATGACCTGCCGGCGAGTATCATCTATTGTTATGCCTTGGCCATGTCTGCAATTTTCGCGAATCCTTCAGGATGTGAAATAGCGAGATCTGCCAGAACTTTTCTATCCAGTTCGATATCCGCTTTCTTCAATCCGTGGATCAGCCTGGAATAACTGATATCGTTCATGCGGGATGCTGCGTTAACCCTGATGATCCACAATTTTCTGAAATCACGTTTTTTTGCCCGGCGATCACGGTATGCGTACATCAATGCTTTATCGACTGCATCCGATGCTGTTCGGATAAGCTTGCTGCGGCCCCCGCGAAACCCTTTTGCAAGTTTCAGTATTTTTTTCCGGCGTCTTCTCGCCTTGAATCCTCTTTTAACTCTCATTGTATTCTCTCCTTATAATAGTTCGGCCAATATGATTAAGTTATGGCCGGTTACCCGTTTGGCAGAAGCAGTCTTACTTCACGTACATTGCTTTTGTCTATCAACTGGCTCTTTCGCAATGACCTTTTGCGTTTGCGGGATTTTTTTGTCAAAATGTGGCTTTTATGTGACTTACCATATACGAACTTACCAGTGCCGGTTTTTCTGAAACGCTTTGCAGCAGCCCTGTTTGTTTTGATCTTAGGCATATTTTCTCCTTAAAATTTTACCGCTCGTTATAAAAAAGTAATGGTGATGCACGCAACGCAAAAAAAGCGTACACCACCATCTCATCAATCGATTGATTACAATCGTCAACCAGAATAAGATTTACACCGGAATAAGATTTACGAAAGATACATTTTATAAATATGTATCAGCCTGACAGGAGTCAAGGTATTAACGATGAAGAGCAGGCAATCATTTCGGAGCCAGAATCATCATCATGGTGCGTCCCTCGAACTTAGGGTGCTGTTCAACCACGGCAATTTCACTGGTCTCTTTTGCAATCTGTTCAAGTAATCCTCTGCCCGCCTGTGAAAGAGTAATTTCACGCCCTCTGAACATTACCGTCACCTTCACCTTGTCCCGTTTTCCGAGAAACTTCTTGATATGGCCAAGCTTGACCATCAAGTCATGTTCTCCGGTCTTGGGTCGGAGCTTTATCTCCTTGACCTGAAAGGTGCTCTGTTTCTTTCTTGCCTCCTGCTGTTTTTTGGTCTGCTCGTATTTATAACGGCCATAGTCCACAATTTTACAGACAGGGGGTGTGGCGTTTGGAGAAACTTCGACCAGATCGAGACCGAAATCACCAGCGGTTGCCAATGCTCTGTGTGTAGGCACCACTCCTAGTTGATTTCCGTCCGGATCTATAACCCGAACCTCTCTGGCCTTGATCCTGCGATTAATATTGATATTATCCGATCTGT
>JAUCGE010000245.1 GCA_030377965.1 Desulfobacterales bacterium HSG16 | reverse complement strand
GCCTTTTTTTCGTCCTTCTATTTTCCATGCACGGATTTTATTCGTTTTTTCCACTGTCCTGACCAGGACATCCAGGCCAAGATCAAGGCAGGAAAAGAATTTTTCTCTTTTTTCTCCCTGGCTGTAAAAACGCCTGCATGGCTGAACGCACCTTCCCCTCAACCCGCTTTTTCCCCCGAAAAAGCTGCTCCAATAGCACCTGCCTGATACTCCATAGCAGAGAGCGCCGTGGATAAAAATTTCAAGGGACAGCCTGTCAGGACAGGCGGCTGCCATTTGTTTAATTTCATCTATATCAAGTTCTCTGGGGATAACAACGCAATCAACGCCCTCAATTTTTCCGATCATCTTGAGGGCTTCAGGAAAACCTGCATTAGCCAGGGTTGAAAGATGGATTTCTTTTTGGAATCCGGCTTTACGCGCCATAGATATAAGAGAAATGTCCTGGATAATAAGCGCGTCTGGATGGACATGTCGGTTTAACAGGTCAATTGCTCTGCCTGCTGCCAGCAGGTCATCAGGTCTGATCAGAGAATTCATGGCAATATAAAGCAAAATTCCTTTTTCATGAGCAAAAGGAGCGAGGATACTCAACTCTTCAATAGAAAAATTTTTTGCTTCCATGCGGGCGCTGTGCTGCTTGAGTCCGCAGTATATTGCGTCAGCGCCTGCTGCTACAGCAGCCATAAACGATGCACGGTTGCCAGCCGGGGCCAGTATGAGTGGATGATTTGATTTTTTATTCATAAGATCGGATTTACTAAAACAGGATCTTCAAAGCAAGCTGAATTCCAAAAATCTGTATTCTTATATGCCAGATGCAAATAGGATTGACTATTTATCGATTAATCACATATAAAGAAAAAGATGGATTGATTTTTATAATGATTTCTTTAGAAACCGGACGCTGAAAAAAGGGAGAGGGTAATGTCATATATCGTTAAGGAGTTCAAGCCCTGCCCTTTTTGCGGCAGAGTCTGGATGACAGTCGATTCATCCGAAGATGAATGGAAAGCCCGCTGTATGTGCGGTGCGACCGGCCCGAAAGCAAAAGGCCGCGTTGAGGCTATCAAGATGTGGAATATAAGAGATCAGCATCTTTTATGGAATCCTTTTCGTTTTTCAGTCCGGTTTCCCAAAAATACCCTGGAGATTGATTTCAAGGGCAACCTGGATTCGATTGATCTTGCCACTATTTTGCAGATGCTGGCTTCAAAAGAGAAAACCGGGATATTACAAATAGCTCGCGGCCATGCCAGAAGTGTGATCTGCTTAAGAGGAGGCTATATAATTGCCGCCAGTGACAGCAAAGGACTCAGGCTCGGCCAGATTTTGTACAAACATGGAATGATTTCCCAGAAACGGCTGAAATCTGCCCTGAACATGGTAAAAAAATCAGACCGTATGTTAGGGGAAGTCCTTCTTTTTATGGGGTATATCGATAAAAGCACCTTACATAACGTAGTTCAGCAGCAGGTTCAAGAAGCTGTTCTTGAGCTGTTTTTCTGGGAAGAGGGAGCATTTGAATACAGGGATTGTGAAGTTGAATTTGATAGGGACGGAATCCATGCCATTAATACAATGGAAATCATCATGGAAGCGGCTCGCCGGATGGATGAATGGGATGAGGTTCGCAAGAAAAAAGAAATGGCTGAAAAAAAAGAGAGGAAGAAAATCGCGGCCAGAAAAGCTCTTAAAAAAACCAAAACCGGGCAGGCTTCAACAAAGAAAAAATCGGGCAACCGGAATAAAACTCCGGAAACACCAGGGGCAAACGCACAAACTCCAGATGCCAGGATCAAAGCCACACCCCCTCGAATGCCTTCAAACTAAAGGATTATTTTTTCAAAACCTTTGTCATCAGGAGTTGCGCCTTCGCCTGCGAATCCGTTTTTTCAAGCTTTCTGCCTGTTCTTCGTTCCGATAGGAAACCACTACAGCTGGAGAACGCCTGAAGATTTTCTCGGCAAGTGATCCGATAAGGATATGCTCCAGGTTAGTCCTGCCCTTTGGACCCATAACCACCATATCGATTTCCCGGTCGATGATTATATCAAGGATTTCATCAATTGGATTTCCCACCTTCAGAACGATTTCAACCCGTTTTTCTGGAAAAGCAGAGTCTTCAATGATTTTCTTAATATTCTCTTTTCTTTCAGCTTTTACACTCTGAACATAATGCTCCCCATCCACTTCATACCCCAGTGATACAACCGAACCGACTGCTTCCACATCTCTGGAATTGATGATACTGACGATGGTGATATCCGCATTGAGAGCCTGTGCCAGTTTTGCGCCATATTCAAATGTATCTTGTGAAAACTGAGTTACTCCTATCGCTACAAGAATTTTTTTTATTTCCGCCATTGTTCAAGGTTCCTTTCGGATAAATAAACTGCGGGCAGCACAAAATTATCTGCCCGCAGAAAGAATATGTTAAATCTTCATCTCAACTCGCCACAGCCGCTTCTTCCTCGATTTTGGGTATCCTCAACTTCTGCACTATATACAGCAGTCCGAACAGTGCCATTCCTATTGGATATATCCAGTATCGTTGTCCGTGATCCATTCCGACCAGTCTGGCAACACCATCAGGTCTCATTAACATAATGGTTACAAGCAGGAAAAACGGAATCTCCCAAATTTTGTTCTTTGTTGCAAACCATCCTTGTGTAGCAGAGGCAAACGCGAAGTTGCCAAAACATGCCATTACAAAAATCAAGATCCCCTGGGGCCAGGAATATATTCCGTGGAGGATCAGGTCTGTATTGAAAATGAACATGAATGGCAGGATGGCCGTTCGGATGTCATACATGAATCCTTGCATCCCGGTAGCAATGGGCGGCGATTTGGCTATTGCAGCCGCCGCATAAGCAGCCAGTCCCACAGGCGGAGTGTCATCTGCCAGAATTCCGAAATAAAAGCAGAAAAGATGGGCAGCCATCAAAGGAACCACAAAATCGTTAAAGCCGCCTATGGTAACAATGGCCGGAGCTGTCAGGGAAGCCATTACGATATAGGTTGCTGTGGTGGGAAGTCCCATGCCGATGGTCAGGCTGGCAAGAGCTGTTATCACGAGCATCAAATAGATGTTACCCATAGACATGGTATCAATGATACTGGTGATAAGGCCGCCGAGTCCTAACGCCACCACTCCGACAATTATACCTGCCGCAGCAGTTGCAAGAGCCACGGAAACCATATTTCTGCCGCCTGTAGCAAGAGCTGATAAAATATCTATGGCTCCCTGTTTGAATGCAGGAGCAAGAGGTTCATTGTTTCTGTAAGCTCTTATGGGATGCTGTACAAGCATTATGAATGCCATAACCCATATAGCGTAAAATGCGGCAAGCTCTGGGGAGTGTCTTACTACGATAAGTTCGTACAGCAGAAAAGCCAGAGGCAGGATAAAGTGGATACCACCTATGAGAGTTTTGAAAAACTTGGGCAGTTCAGCCCTTGGTATTCCTTTCAATCCCAGTTTGGACGCTTCGATATGGGTAATATAGAACAATGCCGCATATGAAGCAAATGCAGGTATGGCAGCAGCTTTGATCACTTCCACATAGGGAACATTGACATATTCAGCAATAATAAATGCCGCTGCTCCCATGATGGGAGGTGCGAGCTGTCCGTCAGTACTGGCAGCGACCTCAACGGCAGCGGCTTTAGTGGCCGGATATCCGACTTTTTTCATCAAAGGAATGGTAAAGGTTCCGGTGGTAACGATATTTGCTATGCTTGACCCGGAAACTATGCCGGTCAGCCCTGAACCCATGACTGCCGCTTTTGCAGGGCCGCCCTTGAATCCGCCCAGAAGGCTTAATGCCAGCTGGATAAAATAATGACCTCCGCCAGCCCTGTCCAGCATAGCGCCGAACAATACGAATAAAAAGACAATCGTGGCGGACACATCCAGCGGAATTCCGTATATACCCTCGGTTGACATGGTCATCTGACCCACAAAACGGTTTACAGATATTCCCTTGAATGCAATAAGATCTGGCATATACGGACCAAAGAAGGAATATATACAAAAAAGTGTGGCTATCACTGGAAGAGCAGGTCCTATCACACGCCTTGCTGCCTCAAGTAAAAGCAGGACAAGGGAAACCCCAATGAAAATATCCCGAGGGATGGGAGCCCCGTAACGATTGATCATTCCCTTGTAGTCAATGGCGATATAAAGCGCTGCAAGGCAGGCTAAAATGGCTATCAGATAATCTAAAATCGGTATTTTGTCTTTGGCGGAAAAATATCCCCAGCCAGGCCGTTTTTTTTTCATTAACGGATAATTCAAGAATACAATCAACAGCGCAAATCCAAGATGGATAGCTCTTATAAATGTGGAATCAAGGGTCCACCATTTTGCAATGGATATCTGAAAGCAGCTCCAGATGATTGCAATAGTCGGAATCACATATTTTGAAAACCCTTCAGGCTGTCTTCCAATGCCTTCCTCTTCTTCGGCCATTTTTCTGGCTAACTCCAGGCCGTCATCTGTCTCATGTTGTTGTTCAATCTGACTCATCTCAACCTTTTCCTTTAAATCGTGATTACAGCAGTATGATATCTGCACAGGATATCGGCAAATGGCAACAGGAATGATTATAAACGATAAACATTTTAATTCCTGGCGACAGAAGGACTATCTGCCGCCAGGCAGGCAGGTAAAACCAATTTAATGGATTATTTTACCAATCCGCTTTCTTTAAGATATTTCAAAGCTCCCGGATGGAAAGGTGCTGACAGGCCCTCAAGCATAC
>JAUCGE010000244.1 GCA_030377965.1 Desulfobacterales bacterium HSG16 | reverse complement strand
TTGAGGAAGGTTACGGGCTGAAGCCATTTCACATTACGGGGCTGGCACTGCCAAACCGGGTTTCTCTAATTATTACAGTCGATTGCGGCATTGGGAGCCATGAGGCTGTTCTTGCTGCAAAGAATGCTGGTATTGATGTCATTGTCACCGATCATCATAGTGTTCCTGACAAACTGCCCGAAGCTGTGGCTGTAATCAATCCCAAACGATCTGACTGTACTGCCGGTTTTGACAACCTGGCTGGTGTCGGAGTCGCTTTTTATCTTGCGGCAGGTCTTAGAAAAAAATTGAGAGACACAGGTTTCTGGAAGACTGTACGCAAGCCGGAACCGAACCTCAAATCCTTTTGTGACCTTGTAGCACTTGGTACGATTGCCGATCTGGTTCCTTTAAGAGAAGAAAACCGGATTTTTGCCAGAGCAGGAGTTGAAATAATAAACTCCGGCAAACGTTCAGGGCTTATGGCTCTGTCAAGAGTTTCCAAAATAAAGGCCGGACAATGTGATTCAGTTGATATAGCCTTTCGTATGGCCCCCCGTCTGAACGCAGCAGGAAGAATGAATCATGCTCATCAATCCGTTGCATTGCTGACTGCAAGAGATATGAAACAGGCAGCTCCCATTGCCTCATCCCTTGATACCATGAACAAAGAGCGCCAGAAGATGGAAAAGGAGATTTTTAACAGTGTTGTCAATCATATAGAAGAAAATCCTTCAATGTTTGAAAAAAAGACTATCGTGCTTTCCAATCCAGACTGGCACGAAGGAGTGCTTGGAATCGTAGCATCCCGGATAGTCGAACGCTATTTCAAGCCGGCTTTTTTAATAGCCACAAGAAACGGTTTTGGAAAAGGTTCTGGCAGGAGTATTTCTGGCATCGATTTGTACAAAGGGCTTTTGAAATGTTCCGATTGTCTTGTCGATTTCGGAGGTCATGCAATGGCAGCAGGATTAAAGGTAAAAAATGAGGATTTCAATTCTTTCCAGGAGCGTTTTGAACAGACTGTATCCGACATGATGGGGGAAGAGGAATATGCCAAGCAGGTGGCAATCGATTATGAGATTCATTTCGAGGAAGTAACTGACAGGCTTCTGGATGAACTTGAAAAGGTAAAACCCTTTGGGGCAGGCAACCCGGAACCTCTTTTCATGGCAGCTGATGTCAATGTACAGTCTTCATCCATTGTCGGGCAGAACCACCGCCGAATGGTTTTGAGGCAGGGAAAGGGAAAAAATTCGAAGTTTTTTGAAGCCATTCAATTTAACATAGACACACAGGAAACTATGAAGGATCATTTCGATCAGATAGCTTTTCATTTGCAGTGGAACAGGTTCACTCGAAGAAAAAAACCCCAGATTATTATCAGGCAGACGTGAATTTTCTTGCAATTCATATTACTTTACCCTAATGACATTGTAATGGAAAATTGGTGTGCAGATTAAGGTTACGCAACAAAAAGATAAGGATATACTATGGCAAAGGTGTTTCGCCCAAGTTCAAGAGAATCAAGCATCCTTTCAAAAATTGAATCAAAGAAAGAGTATGCGCGTAAAAAATCTTTAAATGCTGTCCGGGATAATCTCGAGCCTTTGAGCAATGCCATTGCAATGAAGCTTGTGGAATCAGGTCTTGTGGAAACCACGAATAAAAACGGCGTGGAAGAGCAGATCAGCAAGTCCCTTGATCAATTGGGCAGGCTGGAAGATTTCGATATTGACTATCAGACTGCTCCATTTCGGAATGTGGTACCCCATCCCCATGTTGTAAGTCTCTATGCAACTGCGTTTGTTATCGAAAAAATGATCAATTTCAAGGATGTGGTAGACATTTTCGGGTCGGATGAGGAAATCTATCACTGTATCCATGAACAGGTGTTAAAGCATCTGGGATAAATATGCGCCCTTCCTTCAATCCCAGGCTCGTCAATGAGCCTTTTGATGATCCGGGGCTTTTTGTTCCCTTTCTTTTTGAAAAGCGCGCTTTTCTTTTTGACGCGGGGGATATCCATGCCCTTTCATCCCGTGACATCTTAAAAATCTCCCATGTTTTCATCACCCATACCCACATGGATCATTTTATAGGGTTTGACCGGTTGCTGAGGTTGATGCTCGGCAGGGACAAAGATCTCTATCTTTACGGACCGGAAGGTATTATCGAAAATGTCGAAGGCAAATTATCGGCATATTCCTGGAATCTTGTATCCCACTATGAACATTCTCTGGTCCTGCACGTAAATGAAGTTCGTCCAGATGTTATGACCACCAGGCGGTTTTATTGTAAAAACCGGTTTCTGCCGGACAGCGATACAAAAGTTAGAGCTTTTGACGGAACCCTGTTCAAAGAGCCTTCTTTAAATGTATGCTCGGCTATTTTCGATCATTATATTCCATGCCTCGGCTTTTGTTTAAAAGAGCGTTTTCATGTAAATATTATCAAGGAAAAACTGGAAACAGCAGGACTTTTACCCGGACCGTGGTTGAGTGAATTCAAAAATGCATTATATGAAAAAAAAGATCCTGACAGCCTGTTTACGGTGAGCTTGAACGAAAATAAATTCAAAAAGGGATTTGTTTTAAAAGACCTTGCAGATCAGATTGCCATTATCACACCCGGCCAGAAAATCACTTATATTTCCGATGCAGGTTTTACCCCACAGAATATCGAGAAGATGATTGAACTGGCCAGGGATTCGGATTATCTTTTTATCGAAGCAGCTTTCCTTGAACAGGATCGGGAGCTTGCCCTGGAAAAGCGGCATCTGACTGCTCACCAGGCGGGCAGTATTGCAGCAGCCGCAAAGGTAAAACGATACTCTCTGTTCCATTATTCCCCTCGATATGACAAAACCGAGCATTTGATAAATGAGGAAGCCCGGAGGGCGTTTGAAAATGTGAACATGAAAGGAGTTGACATCCTGTCTGTCTGAATACAACTATTGACCCGGAAGATTTTATCCTGTAAAAAAACAAGTTGAAGAGTCGGCCTGCTGAATTTGTTTTTCAACACTTTTTCCAAAGAGAAAAAAATGTCTGATCTCTCAAATAAAGATAAAAAAAATAAGAATAAGTGCATCCTGTGCAGAGTAGCAATTCCCATATGGCTTCAACTCTCCCTTGTGACTATGCTGATTATATTCTGTACAACAATTTCCCTCGGATATCTTTTCTTCCAGCAGGAAAAAGAGCAGTTGTTTGATCAGACCGTAAAAATTGGCATGGTCAGCCTTCATTATTTTACGAGTAACTCCCGGATTCCCCTTATTCAGGACAACACCCTGAGATTGAACACCCTGATTCGTGAAGCTTTGGAAATAGACGGCATTCTTCATGCCATAATTATTGATAACAATATGAAGATAAAAGCCCACACCGATCATGACAAGATCGATCAGGCTTTTAGAGGCTTTGGCATTGTCGAAAATCAGGTACAAAAGGGCGATATCACTTATTTCGAGTATATCTCGCCATCGGAGCAGCATGTTTTGAATCTGAATCGGCCCATAGTGTTCAAAAACAAAAAACTTGGGGAGGTTCATGTTGGAGTTTCCATAGATTTTATCGAACGTCTGATTCGTGAAAAGACCGAATCTGTCATATGGCTGACCTCAATTATCACTTTTTTCGGCATTTTGATAGCTCTGGGACTAGGATTCAGGTTTTCCCGTCCGATTGCTGAACTGGTGCATGCAACCCGTGAAATTGGAAAAGGCAACTACCAGTATAAAGTTGAGATGAACAGAAACGATGAACTCGGAAATCTGGCAGCATCCTTCAACCGCATGAGCAGGGAATTGTGGACAAAATCTTTAATGCAGAAATCTTTTGGGAAATATGTGGGGCATGAAGTACTTGAGATGATAATGGCTGATCCTGAGAATGAATGGCTCAAGTGCAGGAGATGTCGTGCCACCATGCTGTTTACCGATATTAGAGGATTTACAGCCTACTCCGAAGTGAATGTGCCAGAGGTTGTGGTGGAACAATTAAACCAGTATTTCCAGATTGCGACAGGCGTTATCCTTGAGTACGGTGGATATGTTGACAAATTCATAGGTGATGCTGTATTAGGTATATTTGGAGTACCAATTTATCATAAAGACCATATGGAACGAGCTGTCAGGGCCGCTGTCAAGATGCAGGAGATATTTTCGAAGTCTTCAAAAGATGGGAATCTCTTTCTGGCATCCATAGGAATCGGCATTCATACGGGGGAAGTTGTTTCCGGCAATATCGGTTCCCATGTAAAAATGGAATATACTGTTATTGGTGACAGCGTCAATGTGGCATCAAGGCTGAACGGCCTGGCTGAAGCCGGGGAGATCGTCATCAGCAAGGATATTTATGAGCAGTTGAAACACAGGATAGTGGCCAGCCCGCGGCCTATTCAAACAATCAAGGGGCGGGCTGAATCGATTGAAACCTTTCTTCTCAAAGGCATGAAAGACGATAAAGATATTGATGATTTCATAAGGGATGTCAAAGAAAATAATATACCCTGAATTACGCAGGATTTTTATCTGTATTCAAGGCGCTGCAAAGGGTGCATATTCTATAATGTTTCTCGAAACCGTTGACACTCAAACAACTATTTTTTCAATCTAACATAGGGGGAATCAATAATTATGAGCATGATATTTACGCTTTTAAGTGTGATATCGATTTGGAGCATTGCTGTTATCACACCAGGTCCCAATTTTTTCATTACAGCGCAGACAACGATCAAGCACTCACGTTTAGCTGGAATATTTGTCGTTCTGGGTACTTGTACGGGAACAATCATCTGGTCAATTGCAGGGTATTTT
>JAUCGE010000038.1 GCA_030377965.1 Desulfobacterales bacterium HSG16 | reverse complement strand
ATAAAATCAAGCTGTTAGATTGTTTCTGACAAAAATCTGTCAAGAATCTGGTTAAGATACCTGTTACTCAGATTCATACAAACGATTGACATATCAAACGGATGCTTAAAAATATGAAAATGAGAAAAACTGCTTTGTTGTCAATATTATTTGTTTTTGTTATGGCCTCTTTCCTGTATGCTGACAATCTAAAAATATTAACTGAGGAAATGCCTCCATATAATTATTCTGATGAGAATAATGAAGCAGCAGGTTTTTCCACAGAGATTGTCAAAGAATTGTTGAAACGAACAGGGCTGAAAGCGGCTGGCGGAAAAATCAGTGTATATCCGTGGGCAAGATCTTATAAAATGCTTCAGAAAGATAAAAATAGTATGCTTTTTTCTATGACAAGGTCTGAGGAAAGAGAGAAACTGTTCAAATGGGTCGGCCCCATAGCATCCAGGACTATATGGCTCTGGAAACTGAAAGATCGAAAAAATATAAAGATCAGTACTCTTGAGGATGCAAAAAAATACAAGATCGGTGCAGTTCTTGGATTCGCATCTACAAAATATATGGAGAAGCTAGGATTTGGTCTGGATTTATGCAACAGTGAAGAGACAAACTTCAGAAAGCTGATTGTACAAAGATTTGATGTGCTGACTGCTCTGGAACTGGCAGCCGCATATCATATGAATAAACAGGGGAAAAGTTTCAGTCGATTGGAAAAATTAGTAAAACTTGACGACAGATACGATTATTATATTGCTTTGAATATAAATACTTCTGATGAAATTGTGAACAGACTGCAGAACGCTTTGGATAATATGAAAAAAGACGGAACTTATGAGAAAATAAAACAGGTATATCTGAAATAGGTTCAGGCTGTTTGCAAATAAGGGAATTTTCCGATAAAGGATTTTCCAATAAATAAAATACCCGCCTTACCGTCGATAGTCAGGTGTATTATTTCTTTGAAGGCTTGCAGGGTGGGCATGTGTTTTTATGCCCACCTTACGCCGCTTTCAAAGAGTTACCTGACAGCATATTTACAGATTAACCCCGTTACAGGCAGGCGCACACAGCGCTCGGCATTGATAGATCATTATTCGATAGAATGCCGGATATTTTCTACAATGAAAGGGGTACACTGGATAGCAATGCTCTTTTTTCTGACCCAGATACGGAAAATGGGGATCACATCACCATTCATGGAAGCCATTGACGGAAGTTCCTCCGCATAAGAGATATCTTTTTTTCTGAATTCATAATAATGATTATGAAAGCTGTAAGGATCTGTTACAAGAATGATTTTCCCTGACTCATGGGGATGCTTTCTAGGGGAGCCTGTGAAAGGAATGTGGTTAACTTTCAGTTCGTTGATATTCCCGGTTCTCTTGTTGATTTCGACTTCGAGTTTTTTTGCTTCCTGTGGAAGATTTGACATTGGCATATCCTGCCCTCCGTTTGTTTCATGTGATTTTGTTCAGCATCATTTATCTATACTTAATCATTATTTTGAAAAATCTTCAAGCCCCCAGATGACAAAAAACAGTGCCAGGGCGCTGATTCCTGCTGCAACCAGTCCGACTGCCCATATTCCGCCGTATAGCCATATAAAGCCACCAATCAAAGCACCACCCACTCGGCCGATACTTCCGGCAGCAAAATATACTGACATCATGCTTGCTCTGGCATGTGGGAATACCTCCGTGAAAAAAGACAGGGAAGATACGATTGTAAATTCGACTGTTATAAATACAAAAAAAAGTGCGGCAAGTGCAAGCCATAATGAATGTCCGGACAATGGGAGCATTATATAACATGTGGTTGATAAAAACAGTCCGATGATCACGGCTTTTTTCGGGCCGATACGGTCAGACAACGTTGCTGTAAGAACTTCTCCTGCGAGTTCGGCAGCCCCGATTATGGAAGTAGCAAGCCCCAGTGCTGCCAGATTGAGATGAAAATCTTTTTCCAGCCATGCCCCGTAAACCACAAACAGCACGTCATTGGCAGCGCTGATGCAAAAAGCGAAGCCCATTGTGCCAATCGTGACTTTTTTTGCCATCAGCATTCTCAGGGTACGAAAAATGTGCAGGTCAGCATGTGGTTTTTTGACATGATGTTTTGCAGGAAGCAGCCTGAACAGCAAAGCAAAAACAATAATTCCCATTGCACCCAGAACCCAGAAAGGAGATTTCCAGCCAAAATGGGCGATTAACAGTCCGCAGACAGGAACTCCGATAAGACTGCTGGTCGCCCAGCTCATCTCCATGATTCCGACTACCATGCTGCGTCGATTGTACGGAACTTTTTCACCAGCCCATGCCAGAATTGCCGGATCAAAAAGGCTTTTGCCTGCGCCTGCAAGAAAAAGACCGACCAGAACGCTTAAATAAACCGGCCAGAAAGCACCTGTCAACATGCCCAGTATCAGGGCGGCCATTCCTCCAAGAAGCATAATTCTGTACCCCAGCCGATCTCCGAGAGGAGCAAAGAATATGCCCAGCATTCCTGTAAACTGGTTCGCTGCAATAATTGCTGTGACTGCAGTGAGAGGTACGCCAAGCCCTCTGCTCAATGCCGGGGCAAACGGATAGGCAAATCTTCGGGCGGTATTGAGCAGAAATCGACCCATTGAGGCTGTGCCGACTGTAAGAAACAGGCTGCTGTTTGAACGTCTGTTATGGTCTGCCATGTATTATACCGATTTTTTCTCGGCCAGCACATCCTGATAGGCTTGGGATAACCTGACAAAAGTGTTGTGATCTCCGCCCTTGTCCGGATGGTGTTTGCTGGCCAGCCTGCGATAAAGCCTTGTCAGCCTGCTTATACTCATGGTTTTCAGTTTATCTTCACTGACACCTAAGATGGTTCCTGCTTGTCCGGCGGACATCCGCTGCTTCCGGGGAGGATTGAAATCCCGTCTTTTGTTCATGAAATCATATACAAATTCGGCAAGAAAAGGATCAGGGCCATAATCGCTGTCAAAAAACATGAAAGCATATCGGAGAAGGTATTCGTTTAAATATTTTTCTATTCCAATGTCAACCCAGAAATTTTCATCCTTGTTCAGTCTGCACAATTCTTTTAAAAAATATTTATCCACATCATCCTGTGGTAGTGCCTGTGGCATGAGTTTTGCCGTCATCTGTTTGAAATGGCGCTGAATATCGAAGATTACATATATATAGGACTTGAACTCATGTTTCTTTAAAATATTTTCTTCTGCCAGAAAATATTGCTCGATTTCATCACGGGATTTGTTTTCAAGACATCTGCATATGGTCGGTGAAACACGACCAAGGTCTTTTTGGTCCATCTGAGCAAATCTCAGATAATGCATCCTTCGTCTGTCGAAAATATGAGTATCGAAGATTTTTTTCGATTTCCTGTTCTTTTCATTTTTTGTCTGTCTTGCCTCTCTTGTACGAAAGGGGGCGAGCCGGTAACGGATTACCGGGCGGACAAAAGGCCAGAACAAATCTTCAAGTCGATCATAATCAAAATCGACATTCAAGAATTCGAGCTGATCTGTCAAATTTTCATCAATATAGAAGGAATTACCGCCAGGATAGATGATATGTTTTCCAGGATTGGTTCCGATATCCATAATATCCCGGCTCTTGATAAATTCTCCATCCGCAAAAGATTCACGAAGATAATAATGTTTTTTCCCTTTAATGGCTTTAAGAGCCAGGTACATGTCAGCTCGCTTCCTGTATTAATTTTTTTATACGTTTACAGAGTGTCATTCAATGCCTGCCAGAAGATTTACACATGATATATGATTTTGTTGACTGATGCCAGAAAAATCAGTCCGTATCCGCTGTCTGAAATCATAATTTAAAAAAAAATAAAAGTTCTCATTGACATTATAATTTGTTTGGATTATTAACCAGACGTTTTGAAAAAATAGATTATGCGCCTGTAGCTCAGCTGGATAGAGTGCCGGACTACGAATCCGTAGGTCGCAGGTTCGAATCCTGCCAGGCGCGCCAAAAAATATGGAGTCATATTCTTTTATGGATATGGCTCCTTTTTTTTATCAGGGGAAAAATCATTGAAGAAAAAGAAAAATCTGAAAAAACGTAAAAAACCACAAAAACGTAAAATCCGGATAAAGTTGTCAGTAGCAAATGGTTCAATCAACCTGGATGTTGTATCAATTCCCTATCGTAAAGAAAATATATCCAATTTGTCGTAAATTCCAAGATTCCAGATCTTTTTGACATGGAGTTTTTCCCTTGACAGGCAATCTTTTTGATATTAGATTGTGTGCAATGAAATTTGAGACAACTAAATTGTACGCAAACCAGATAAAACGGGAGATTGAAAAATGGCTGATTCTGTATTTGAATTTTCGGTAAATACGATTGACGGTAAAGAAAAAGCATTGTCAGATTATGCTGGCAAGGTTTTATTGTTTGTCAATACAGCAAGCAAATGTGGATTTACTAACCAATATGAAGGATTGGAAGAGTTGTACAAAAAATATAAAGATCAAGGATTTGAAGTGCTTGGGTTTCCAAGTAACCAGTTTCTTGCTCAGGAACCGGGAACTAACGAGGAAATTTCCGAATTTTGTAAAATTAATTTTGGAGTGACATTCCAGTTGTTTGAAAAAATCAGTGTCAAGGGCGAAGATATTCATCCTTTATATGAATATCTTTCCAATGCCGCCCCTGGACTCTTCAACAGCAAGGCTGTAAAATGGAATTTCACCAAATTTCTGGCAGATTGTGACGGGAAAGTTATCAAGCGCTTTGCCCCGAAAACAGTACCGGAAAAAATAGCTCCTGATATTGAGAGGCTTTTGAAACAGGTATAAAACGGAAGGCAGGCAGATGGATAAAGATAAAATGCTCCGACTGGATAATCAGCTTTGTTTCCTGATATACGCTGGTTCAAGAGCTATGACCCGGATGTATAAATCTCTGCTTGACACGCTTGGTGTCACTTATCCCCAATACCTTGTGCTTCTTGTATTGTGGGAAGAAAAAAAAGCCTCTGTGAAAAAGCTTGGAAGTCGCCTGCATCTTGACTCTGGAACTTTGACCCCTTTGCTCAAACGGATGGAGTCCGCAGGTCTTCTGTCAAGGGAGCGTTCTGTTGATGACGAGAGAAAGGTCTATATCCGCCTGACTGAAAAAGGGGGAAAACTTAAATCAAAAGCTTATGATGTGCCGGAGCAGATGATGTGCAAAAGCGGGCTTACAATGGAGCAGTATCTTCAATTGAAAAGCGGCCTTGAAGCATTGTTGCATAATATCAAAAAAATTGATGCTTCAAAGCCGTGAGTCAGCATAAAATCTAATATGTTGTTCAAGTTATTATTTTTTTATCATATTCACCACCCATACCAGAACGACAGCGCCTGCGGTTGCAGCGATCAGTTGTCCAATCATGCCATGTACGGATAAACCGATCACGCCGAAAAGAAATTTTCCCAAAAAAGCTCCGATTACGCCTATGCCAAGATTTCCGACAATGCCGAAACCTTTGCCTTTCATTATTGTCCCGGCAAGCCAGCCCGCTATTGCACCGATAATCAAAAAAAGTATCAAATTCATTTTATCACCCTTCCTTCAAAGTTTTCATTAACAAATTTCTGCTATGTTTTACAGGCTGAATCAAAAAAGTCAATGATTTAACCAGGAGTCCATCTCATACCTTTTTTCAGGCACTGTGGTGATTGGATTATCATTCAATCGACAGATGTTATGTCCTGCATTGTCGTTTTTTTATGGATTTATAATCGATAATCGTATATTTCTTACAATGACAGTTGTTCGCGATTGATTTTATTTGTTTTTATCATTGCTGCCGGGAAAAATGGCGGATTGCAAAAAAAATAAACTCATAATTTTCGTTTTTTCACATGCGAAAAATGTCATGAAATTTATTCACAGGTATTTACATATTGAGAGGGAAATGAATATGAACTGTAAATTATCATTCTTGATCTTCAGCTTTACACTATTGATCATGTCCTCTTCTGCATATTGTGCAGCAGAAAAAATACATGTACTTATTCTTCATTCCTACCATGAGAACATACCCTGGAGCAAGGGGCTGACAAAAGGGATTAATTCAGCATTTGATACATCAGGGCTTGATGTGGAATTTCATATTGAATATATGGATCACATTCGACATTCCCGCAATAATATATTCCCTGACCTGGAAATGCTGTATAAAAATAAATTTAAAGCCATAAAAATAAGCATAATCATTGCAACTGATGATATTGCATTGGATTTTCTTCTTAAAAGAAGAAATCTGCTTTTTCCAAAAGTACCGGTTGTATTCTGCGGGCCTAATAATTTTCAGGTATCCCGTATTTCTGGTCATGAAAAAATTACCGGTGTGGCTGAAAATCCAAACTTTAAAGGTACGCTTCACCTGATGTTCGAGCTGCACCCGGAAGTCAGCCAGATTGCAGTAATTGCAGATCGTGAACCTGCTGCCTTGAATCGATTGAAACAGTTGAAACGAATAACACCGATATTTGAGAAAAAAGCTAAATTTATCTACACGACGGATGAAAATATGGAAAAACTGAAAGAAGAACTGCAATCTTTCGGAAAAAACACCATCGTTTTATATTTATCCTTTTTAAGAGACCAGCAGGGTAAAGAGTATTCCGTCGGAGTGGAAGTTCTGAAAGAACTCTCTGATTCCTGCCGTCTGCCATTTTATACTTACAAAAAAATAGATATAGGCCATGGTGCGGTGGGAGGTGTCGTAATTTCCGAAGAGCTTATGGCCAGATATGCAGCGCAGATGGCCGTAAAAATTCTGCAAGGAAATCCGGTGTCCACTATTCCGATTATCATGGATACTCCGACCGTTGCAATGTTCGACTATAATAAACTGAAACAATTCGGTATCAACGAAACTGCCATTTCCAGAGAAAGCATTGTCGTCAACAAGCCATTTTCCTTTTATAAAACATACAAACGCCTGGTATGGAGCATTTCTGGAATCATTGGGTTTCTCATTTTTTTTATAGCGATTCTTTCAATCAACATTATAAGACGCAAGCAGGCAGAAGAAAAATTGAGACAATCCGAAAAAAAATATCGGGGAATCTTTGACAATGCAACCGAAGGAATTTTTCAAACATCTCGTGGCGGGAAAATTGTCGAAGCAAACGATGCCCTTGCCAGAATTATGGGATTTGATTCGTCCAGAGTTCTGATGCAGCACGTCACGAATGTCAAACACCAGATCTATGCCGAACCCGAAAAACGTGATGAATTGCTCATGCTCATAGAAAAACATGGATATGTAAAGGGGTTTGAGACTAAATTCATCCGAAAAGACGGTATCATCATTCATGTCTCCATAAATATTCACGCTATTTTGGATACCAGGAATAACATCCTGTATTACGAAGGAATTCTTGATGATATTACCGATAAAAAGCAGACCCAAGATTTACAGATTTCAAAGCAGAAGGCAGAAGCTTCCGCACAGGCGAAAAGCGACTTTCTAGCGCAGATGAGCCATGAAATCAGAACCCCGATGAACGCTATCATGGGAATGACAGATTTGACTCTTAGAACGGAATTAACTCCCAGGCAGTATAATTATTTAACCAATGTCAATATGTCAGCTCAATCCCTTTTAGGAATCATCAATGATATCCTTGATTTTTCTAAAATTGAAGCAGGAAAGTTTACAATTGAATCCATTGTTTTTTATCTCCATGATGTGATTGGAAATATCCTTAACATGTTTTCAATCAGAGTCGATGAAAAAAAGCTTGAACTACTTCTTTCCTTAGATAAAAATGTTCCACTATCTTTTATTGGAGATCCTTTAAGACTTGAACAGATTCTGATCAATTTAGTCAGCAATGCCATTAAATTCACCGATGAAGGCAAAATCTTGATTAAAATAAGTATAACCGAAAAAAGTGAAACCCAGGCGACACTCTGTTTCGCAGTTCAGGATTCAGGTGTCGGAATAAGTCCAGAGCATCTGTCCGAGATTTTCACTCCATTCACCCAGGCAGACGATTCTGTTACGCGCAAATACGGAGGGACGGGGCTTGGACTCTCTATCTGTAAGAAACTTGTCAGAGCGATGGGCGGCGATATGCGGGTAGAAAGCGAATCAGGTGCTGGCAGTACGTTTGAATTTTCCGTTATTCTGGGTCTGCCTTCACCTGATCAGTGTAAGTCTGTACTTCCTTCCGAGCTTGACGGGTTGAAAGTACTGGTTGTAGATCACAATGAAGCTTCTCGGACGTTTATCGATCATTTCTTATCTTCATCAGGTTTGTCGTGCGAGGTTACAGATAATAGCCAGAATGCATTGGAAAAATTGGCTGAATCGATAGATAATGTGCCATATGAACTGGTCATCATGGATTGGGATGTACCGGGTATAGGCGAGATTGAAACCTCGAAAAGGATAAAAATTGATTTTCGCCTGGCTCTGTTACCGACAATTGTTATGGTATCTGCCTCCAGACAGGATGATGCCTTACAGAAGGTTGAAGATGCTGAATTCAGTGCATTTTTGATTAAACCGGTTAATCCTTCCTTGCTGGTGGATACCATTATAGAGGTTTCAGGGGATAAGGATGCTGGGGGTTCTGAAGAAAAAGAGCCGATTTTTCCCTGTATTGAAACTTCAAAAAGTCTGAAGGGAATCCGAGTATTGCTGGTTGAAGATAACGAAATCAACAAATATGTGGCGACGGAAATGCTGGAATACGAAGGAATTATCGTAACAACAGCAGATAACGGGCGTGAGGCTGTTCGTAAAGCAACTCAATCTGATTTTGATGTGATTCTTATGGATATTCAAATGCCGAAAATGAGCGGGTATGAAGCTACACATGAAATACTCAATCATCCTGATTATAACGAAACACCGATTATCGCAATGACCGCTCATGCGCTGCAAAATCATCGGGAAAAATGTATGGATGCCGGGATGAAAGATTATCTGAGAAAACCGATTGACAGCAAAATTCTCTTTGATACTCTTGTTAAATGGACATCTTCTTCAAACCTGTCCTCACAAGAAGGCTTTGATGCCAATCTTCACTTAAAAAATGAATTTTCCAAGGACAAAGAATCGAATCCTTGTCAAAAACTTTCCGTAGTTGATATGAAAGCCGGAATAAAGCGGCTGAATGGAAATAGAGCATTGTATAAAAAAATACTGAAAGAATTTGTTCAAAATCATGCAGACGCTGCAGATAAAATCGAAAATGCCCTGAAAAACCGAGATATGGAGAATGCTCGGAATTTGATACATACGATAAAAGGTGTTTCAGGCAATATCGCAGCAAAAATGCTGTTCAATTCAGCTTTGGATCTGGAAACGGCCATTGAGAAGGATGCAGCAAATTTTGAATCTCGATTTAATCAATTTCAAAATTCATTGAACATGACAGTCAAAACCATCAATCGACATATCGAAGGTTATGGAAAAATCGAACTCGGTTAATAGACTTATTTTTAATTATAATAAATTGTTATATTGGATGCAATGGTTTTTTCAGGCTAAGTTTATACTTGACAAAAAACAAAAAATTTTGTTCTATCAGCAAGCTGCGTATCGTCAGTCTGAATTTTGTCCGCCATTTTTTTCAGACCGTTGAAACATTAAATATTAAACCCTACAACCAGGGAGGCTAAAATGATTAAGCTTAAAGATGTAAAAATGAAATCGAAATTAATCGGCCTGTTTTTGTTTGTGAGCATCACATCTCTTTTTCTTGCGGGATTGGTGAGCAGTATTCTGGCAAGCAAAACACTCATGGCAAAATCCTATGATCAACTGGAGACCGTACGAGAGATCAAAAAATCCGAACTCAAAAAGTTTTTTGGCGAACGCAGAGGAGATATGGGCGTTCTGATAGAAACCGTGGAATCATTCAAAAACGCTGCGTTCGAGAAATTGAAAACCGTACAGGAACTTAAAAAAACGCAGGTCGAAGGGCTTTATGCAAATATTATAACTGATATATTGACACTTGCGGAAATTGAATATGTTTTAAAAATGTATAATCAACTCAAACAATATCATGATGACATGGAATTTGGTCCAACCAAACCTTACGATGTCTCGACAGATGTGTACAATAAAATTTATGAAGAAAACAGTGAATATTTAATTAATTATGTGGAAACGCATGGTTACGAGGACATGTTTCTAATCTGTGGCCCCCACGGTCATGTTATGTTTTCAACTAGAAAAGAGAATGATCTGGGTACGAACCTGGGGTATGGCCCATATAAGAGGGAAGCTCTTGCACGTCTATGGCGCAGGGTGGTCAAAACGGAAAGTGTAGCCATAGAAGATTTTTCTCCTTATTCACCTAACAAAGGTCAACATGCAGCCTTTATTGGCGTGCCACTCTATGATGATTCAAACAATGTTCTCGGACTGGTCGCATTGGAGATAAATACCGATGCCGTCAATGCCATTGTCAACAGGCGGCAGGGCATGGGAGAAACAGGCGAAACTTATCTGGTAGGTAAAAAGGACGACACCGCAGTTTATCGCAGTGACAGAGTAGTTAAAAATGGCAGGATTGGAGAGGAAAAATTCGATTCTTATATCGAAAAAGCACTTTGTGGCAAATCCGGCCAGGAAGTCAAAACTGGAAGTGACGGAGAAATGGAAATGGTCAGCTTTGACCACTTGAAAATACCGGGTCTGGATTGGGCAATTATCAGCACCATAAGCCTGGAAGAGGTGGTTGTCCCCAAAAAAGCTGGGAAGCAGGATGATTATTTCAAAAGATACGTCAGAAAGTACGGTTATTATGACCTGTTATTGATCCACCCCGAAGGAAATATTTTTTATACGGTCGGGCAGAAAGCAGATTATCGCACAAACATTCTTGACGGCGAATATTCCGAATCAGGACTGGGCAAACTGATCGACAGAGTATTGCAGAGCAAAAAAATAGCTTTCGCTGATTTTGAACCGTATGCCCCCGACAATAATGAGCCAGCAGCTTTCATCGCCCAGCCCTTGATTCATAAGAATAGGATAGAAATGATTGTAGCTCTCAAACTCTCTCTTGAAGCCATCAACAGCATCATGAGTCATAATGAAGGTATGGGAAAGACAGGAGAAACCTATCTTGTGGGATCTGACAGGCTCATGCGATCTGATTCAACCAAGGATAAACTGAACCGCTCAGTAAAAGCCTCATTTGCCAATCCATCCGTAGGAAGTGTCGATACTGAGGCAGTTACAGAATCTATTGCTGGCAACACAAGTCAAAAAATTATTGTCGACTATGGTGGAGAAGAAGTTTTGTCGGCATATACTCCATTGAAAATATTTGATACGACAACCTGGGCGCTGATTGCTGAGATTGATGTACACGAGGTAAGACAGCCTGTGAACAATCTAATATTCTGGATAGTCATAACAGGATTGGGTATAGCTGGGGCAGTGGCTGTTTTCGTATTCTTCATTGCAAAGGGAATTTCTGATTCACTTATCAAAGGTGTTGATTTTGCAGGTTTGGTAGCTGCTGGCGACCTTACCGCTGTAATAGACATAGATCAGAAAGATGAAGTCGGCATTCTGGCAGATGCATTGAAAAATATGGTATCTAAACTCCGTGAAGTTGTTGCTGATGTAAAGCTTATAGCAGGTAATGTAGCACGGGGCAGTGAAGATATGAGTTCCGGTGCCGAGGCCATGAGTTCCAGCGCAGAGGAGATGTCCCAGGGTGCGACAGAGCAGGCTGCTTCGGCTGAAGAGGTGTCTGCATCAATGGAGGAAATGTCAGCTAACATCAGGCAAAATGCGGACAATGCTCTTCAGACAGAAAAGATCGCATTAAAATCTTCTGGAAATGCCAGAGAAAGCGGAAATGCGGTAAATAAAACAGCGGATGCTATGAAGAATATTGCCCAGACAATTTCGATCATAGAAGAAATTGCCAGACAGACAAATCTGCTGGCATTAAATGCCGCAATCGAAGCTGCTCGAGCCGGAGAATACGGCAAGGGGTTTGCCGTTGTGGCATCCGAAGTTCGCAAACTGGCAGGTCGGAGCGAGACTGCCGCCGCGGAAATTAACAAGCTGTCGGTTTCCAGTGTGGACATAGCTGAAAAAGCCGGGGAAATGCTGACTATGCTTGTACCTGACATTCAAAAAACAGCGGAACTGGTTCAAGAGATCAACGCTGCCAGCAGTGAGCAGCATAATGGCGCAGAGCAGATCAACAATGCCGTTCAGCAGTTGGATCAGGTGATTCAGCAGAATGTTTCGGTTTCGGAGGAAATGTCCTCTACATCAGAAGAAATGGCTGTGACCTCCGAAAAACTGGCAGCACAGGCGGAACAACTTCTGAATACGATGGAATTTTTCAAAGTCGATGATGCTTCTCATAAAACATTGATACATGAAAATTTTTCTAAAAAAACGACAAAAAATACATCTGTTCCGGGAAGCGGGGAGGAAAGATCCAAAGCCAGAGAACATCGAAAAGGCGACGGTTTTGATGGGGAACAGGTAGCATCAAATGGCAAGATTGCCATTGACATGGACGAAGATAAAGATTTCGATACGGACTTTGAGAGATATTAATGAATAAACATCCCCCTGAGTTTAAGACTCAGGGGTTTTCCTGCCGATATTTCTCATTAAGGTTGTGGAAATTATTTCATCCACAGCCCTTATTATATATACCTTGAGGTGGAAAATGAAGTCGCTCAAGCTGATTTATGCCGCTGCCATCATTATCATCATAGCTCTGACTCTATCAGCGGGATGCATTATGGTTCCGCGTGCAGAAGATGTCCGGACTTCCGCACAATCTTTTTTAAAGTCCCGGTACAAAAAATCCTTTGAAATTATAAAGGTTAAAAGCACGGTCAATGAAGGCAACATGAATTTCAAAGGATTTATGATTCATGCAGCCCCTGTGGATAATCCTGATATGGTTTTCGCCTTCAATGCAGATTACCGGAAGAAAAAACTGCTTGTAAAAGAAGATGTTTTTGAGAAAACTTACCAGAATGCCTCAACCCGGCTTGAACTGTCCAATAGCCTGATTGAACTTCTCCATCGCCAGTTAGACGATGTCATGGTAGAAGTCAAGCCTGACCTGGGAAAAAATGCGAGTATAGATATTTTTCTATTCAAACAACTTACAGATGAAAACAAGATGGATTATATGGTCAGTATCCGCCGGGCGATGACTGATTTGTTTCCTGATCTGGCCGGGTATGAAAAATTGATTGTGGAAATTAGGTTTTTCTCGGAGAATGCCTGGCATCCCGCGAATACAAAGATTATTGATCATTATGTTCGCATTCCCAAAAAACATAAACGCTGGTGGCGATCATACGTTTACAGCCTGCGTATCGACATTGCGAAAATGGAAAACAAATTTGTTTTTCCAGATGCTGCAAAACTTTTTGGCAGGCTGATTTTTAATACCGCCAGCTCCACAGGTTTGAAAGCCAAAAAAGATGCAGGTAAGAAACTTTCCGAATATCTGAGCAATGCCTGGAAAGCTCGATACCGTGTGAATAAGTATCGTACTACAGATTTCACCACAAATGCTGTGAATCTGATAAATTTCAGATTTCGGGCCTGTCCGAAAAAATATTCATTCATGAACTGCCCGAAAAATGAAATGCGGCGGGTTTATTGCAAATATAATCTGGACACTGGTGCGATACAAGTCAGGGAACTGCCTGCTGGAGAAAAGTGGTAAATTTGAATTTGTTTGAGTACAAAAGGAGGTTCGACCATGCGAAAATTTTCATCATACGGCCCTGTTGACAATGATTTGAATTATTACGCTCCAAGGCAGGAACTGGTTCAAAAAGCCCTCAATCAGCTTGTAGGAGACGAACCGGACAAAGGCGGCCATTACATGACTGTGTGGGCATCCCGGCAGACTGGTAAAACCTGGGTGATGCGGGAAGTACTTTGGAAACTGATGGCAGACGAGCGTTTTCATGTTTTGAAGCTGAATCTGGAATACCTCAAGATGAGCGTTGATGCGGACAGAATTGTTTCTAAAATCGCTGCGGAAATTATAGAAGATCTGAATCTGGATGGTATTTCTGTTTCCAATATGGATGAGTTTCATTTGATTTTTCAAAAAGATGTCCTGAAAAAACCGCTTATCCTTATCCTGGATGAATTCGACGCGCTGTCAGAAGATGCCATATCCGGTATTGTCGGTGTCTTCAGAAACATTTATATCAGTCGGCAGGAAGATCCGAATCTGTCCGCCCAGAAGAAGTTTCTGCTTCACGGCGTAGCACTGATCGGGGTTCGAAGCGTTCTGGGCATCGAAAATCTCAAAGGCTCACCGTTCAATGTTCAGCGAAGCATTCATATTCCCAATCTGACCTTTGCGGAAATGGAATATCTGTACCGGTGTTATGAACGGGAAAGTGGTCAAAAAATAGAACAGGAGGTAATTGACCGCATCTATTATGAAACCAGAGGACAACCGGGACTGGTATCGTGGTTCGGCGAACTTCTTACCGAGGGTTATGATGATTACAAGCCGGATCATACCTGCCCCATTGGACTTGATCAATTTGAAGAAATCTATGTTGATGCCCTGAACGTTTTACCGAACAACAATATTTTAAATATCATCAGCAAGGCAAAGCAGGAGCCTTATAAAGAACTGGTTCTCGAATTGTTCAAAACAAAAGAAGTTATGCCTCATAAATACGATGATCCGCGTTTGAATTACCTCTATATGAACGGTGTCATCGACCGGGAAAAGATTGATAAGAAGCTCAATGTCGTGAAATTTCCATCGCCTTTTGTCCAAAAACGCCTGTTCAACTATTTCTCCCATGAATTGTTCTATTACATTGGAAAAATTCACGAACCCTTTGAGGATATGTCCGATACCATTACGGAAGAATCTCTGAACATCAAGAACCTGATCATGCGATACGAAAAACATTTGCGGAAAAACAGGGACTGGCTGCTTGCAGATGTGCCTCGAAGAAAAGATTTGCGAATTTTTGAAGCTGTGTTTCATTTCAGTCTTTATGAATATCTGAATCGTTTTTTAGCCAATAAAGACGCAAAAATTATTCCCGAATTTCCCACAGGTAACGGGAAAATTGACCTGATTGTCCGGTATCGGGAAAAAATTTATGCACTGGAATTGAAAAGCTACACAGATGAAAGCGATTTTAAACGTGCAATAAAACAGGCCGCCGAATATGGGAAATCGATGAAGCTTGATACCGTTTATCTGGTTGTCTTTGTCGAGTATATTCCGGATGAGTTTCGGCAAAAACTTGAAGTCGATTATCGGGATGATTCAACCGGCGTGACGGTGGTTTCGGTATTTGCGGCAACGGGATGATGCGCTTTGCTGTCAGATATCGCAGGATAATTATACAGGAGATCCGCACTCTACTCTGAAATCCGGCCAAAGCTCTGGAACTTATTTATAACGTTGAATATAACCCCGAATCGAATTCACGAATAATTTGAAATCCTTCAGGTTTTTGGAATAGATTTTATATGTGATTTTATCATCCACGCCGTCATACCCGTGAATCAGAAGATTTCGATATCGTGCCATTGCCTTGAAGATATTGGCATCCTGTCTGGCCACTACCCCGGCTTTTCCGATTATTTCAAAACATTCGGCATATGTTTCTGGTTCCCTGAGTCCGAGTCCGCTGACCAAATGTTTGCAGATATCAATCATCTGCTCAATGGAAAGCTCAATATTTCTCTCGACAAAGCGTTTGAATACGATGTTGTCGGAAAACGAATCAAAACCGGGAGGCGCATCGGCAGTTTCGATTTCCATGAGAAAAGTTTCGATTTTTCTCAGTTTTCTTTCAATCAGATGCGTATCTATCATATTGGTTCATTCCTGAAACATATTTGTAAATATCATAGTCTGTCATGGTCTTTTCCCTGAACTCTCTGTAAAGAATACTGTCTCTGATGAAAAGCTGCACATTGTGTTTCATGACCTGATGTCTCAGGAAAGCGGAAGCATGATTCAAGACTACGATATCGACCTCTTTTTTTATAAAATCCGACATTTCACTGATCAACTCCAAAAATTCCATACCCTGGGGAGGATCTTTGAAAAACAGGGATAGGTCCAGGTCACTTCGATAAGTTTGGGAATTTTTGGCATATGATCCAAAAACGAGCGCAAAAATGATGTTATCATCAAGCATCAGCTTTGCTGTCAATTTTTTAAAATCGATGGTTAAATCTGCCAAGAGTCAATTCGTCCAGTTGTTTTGTGTCAATATTGTTTCACCATAGAAAGTATTCCTTTTGTACCTTGATTCAACCTCCATTGTCAAGAATGTAAAGTCGATATATTTTTTGAATTTGACTTATATCCGATACTGGAATAAATTAAATGTATTGGAGATATTGCTTTGATTGTAAATATCAAATTTTCATTTAAACTTAAAGGTTTAAGAGAAGAGGGGTGGCATGAAACGATTTGAAAGACATTTGTTTCTTTGGTTATCGGTCGCAGTCTTTGGCCTGGCGATATCAGGGATAGCGTTTGAACCTTTTATTGCAAATTTTGTTTCGGATCACAGCCAGACAGCTTCCGGAACAGCCTATGCAAAAAAAACGAAAAAAAAATCCACATCGTCCAGAAGAAAAAAATCGGTTTCCAGGCCCAAAGTAACTAAATTCAGCAGATCTTCCTCAAAAAGTAAGGGGTACAAGATCAACTGGAGTCGAAAAAAAAAGAAGAGCAAGACTGCCAGTGTCTCTGCCGTAAAGCCGAGAAAACAAACCTATTCCGGAAAAAATCCGTATAAAGTTACGAAAAAACCATATTCTTCATCCAAGGCCGGTATAAAGCCGGATCTTAAATCGAAAAAATCCACTTCTTACAAACCTCCGGTCAAAACTTCTTCAAGACCATATTCTTCATCAAAAGCTGGCATAAAGCCGGATCTTAAATCGAAAAAATCCACTTCTTACAAACCTCCGGTCAAAACTTCTTCAAGACCATATTCATCATCCAAGGCAGGCATAAAACCGGATCTTAAATCGAAAAAATCCACTTCTTACAAACCTCCAGTCAAAACTTCTTCAAGACCATATTCATCATCCAAGGCAGGCATAAAACCGGATCTTAAATCGAAAAAATCCACTTCTTACAAACCTCCAGTCAAAACTTCTTCAAGACCATATTCATCATCCAAGGCAGGCATAAAGCCGGATCTTAAATCTAAAAAAATCAAACCAAAACGTCTCACAAATCTTAGAGGCTCGGCTCTTGACAGGCAGATGAGGCTCAGAAATTCGGATGCAAGGCTGAAACGGATTCGGGAAAAGCAGGGATTTGGCAAGCCTGCGCGAATTTCAACCCAGACCATAGATACGAGTAATAAGCTTTTTAGTAAGGCTGTTTCCGCAAAAAAGAACATGAGCTATAAGGAAGTCAGCTCGAAAAGAAAATCCTGGTATTCAAAGAGATCGAAAAAATCGAAAAAGCGCAAGAAAAAATGGGAGATAGAGTTTGAATTTCCTCTTGGAAACGGCAAAAAACTCGAACTTGAGTTCGGTGATAACGGAATCGAAGTCGAGATCGAGGAAGATGAACAGGCCGGGGCATACGGAATGTACAGCACCAGGTATCTCAACGATTCACTGGCACACAGTGACGATGATCCTCAATCTTTTGCATTTATGTATAACAACTGGAATAATCCAGGAATGAAAGCATATATGCTCGAAATGAAGGCGCAGTCATATGATAATCGTAATTTACGGCAGCAGCTCAACCAGTTGGAGACTAAAATCGCAAGACTGGAACATGAAGGAGCCATAAAAAACGATGATTATCTGCCTGACGGAGTGACTCCGGCAATAGCGCTTGCAGCCGAGGTCATCGCAACACCCGCAGCCATTCAAATGACAGCAGGATATAACGCAGACAATATAATGAAATATGATGACCAGGTGGTTGTCACCATAGGTACTGCTCCTGTGGGAGGACTCTATAATATGTTCGGAGTACTGTTCGCATCCTATGCCAGAGGCTTCAGAGTCGAAGCGCCGCGTTCACAGGGCAGCGTTTACAATCTAAAGAGTTTTGGCAGAAAATTTTCTATCATCGTGGCACAGAGCGATGCAGTAGATAAATATTTAAGAGAACACGGAAAGTTCAGGCTTGGAATTTATCAGTTTCCCGTAATTGACGAATATTTCCAGGCTGTCGTCAACAGGAACAGCAAGATAAAACAAATCGGCAAAGTCGGCGAAAACACCCTGATAATGCCGGGTCCTGCCGGAGGAGGCCCTGCCGCGAGCTGGGAAAACGTGAAATATCATGCTGCAAACGGTACAAAATTCTGGAAATGGGATACTGACAAATATGCAAAAGCCGCTGTCCTGCCCATGAGCTACAAAAAAAGTGTGAATCATTTATTGGACAATCCCAATGCAGTTCTTTTATATGTCGGCGGACTCCACTCACCTCTCATGGAAGATATAAACAGAAAAAACGGCAACAGACTTCGTCTCATCCCCTTTGATGAAAACAGGTTCATGCGGGCTGAAGACAGGGAAGGCAACCCGGTTTATAATGAACAGATCATCCCATCATCCACATATCCCAATCTTCAGGATGGCTGGTTCTCAACTTCTGTAAAAAGCCTGACCATCCAGATGATTCTTGCAGTACATGATTCGCTTTTCACAACTCACCCGGAAATTAGGGAAAATGTGGAAGATGCTCTTGCAAAGGCGATTATTGACATCCAGAGAATCGCAGGTTATGAGAGATAAGGGAAGTCAAAAAAAAATAATTTATCCGTCTTGCTTGTCTTTTGGCCCGTATTCTGTGTTGCCGCAAAGGGTGAAGATATAGAATATGCACCCTTTACAGCGCCGTGAATACAGACCAAAATCCTGCACATCCAAGATATATTATTTTCTCTGACATCCCTAAAATCTTTTCACAAGGCAAGAAAATTATTGCTGCAATGGTTATTTTTTTTGATTTTTACAGACAAGGAGTGAAATCATGCCTGCTTTTATAATGCAACGATTGAAAGTGATGAAGCAAACGGTCATGGATAAAGCTGAAAAATTGAAGCGCAGAATAGATCATGATGCCCCTTTCGGTCTTGGTATCGGGGCAATTGTCGAGTTCAATGAACTCAACAAGGCTTTTCTTGGGGCCGACAGCCTTATCGCAGACGATATCCGGAGCATTCCTGCCCAGATCAATATTAAGGCTTATGGCCGGATGGAGATGGATACCACCCTTTTTCACAGATTCTATTTTGAAAACTTTGAAGGCCAGGAATTTTTCATCCAGGTAATTACAGATCCTAAAGGCAGGCCCATACCGGGAGAGATCAAGCTTTTCACTCTCTATGTCGAGGATTCGGAATATGAAACAGATGAAGATTACTATCTGGCCGATGGGGATGGATTGATCGGTTATCCTATGTATCTTGTCCCGCTGAGAGGCCAGGAAGGCATTGAAGAACCGGAAACTGTCGAATTCTGGAACATGTGGAAATCACGGGAAGAATGGGAGCCGCCTGAAAAAATACAGGAAGATCTGTACACAAATCCCCGCAGAGGTGCGTATCAGAATCTTGTCCATGTAATGGGTTTTTTCGGTCGAGAAACAGGTGAAGAGAGCCAGGAATGGGCATTTCTTTCCGCTGTCTATACATTCTGGCCAGAAGAAGACGCGCATCATGATCTGAGTGTAGCTACTTATATCGGCCTTGATCTCGAACATGGGGAAAACGGGCATTTCATGGTTTATGCGGCTGAGTAGCATTCTTTTTCTTTCATGATATTTTTTCCCTGTCCACTCTTCGTCACAGGGAAAAAGCTCATGGGGCAAGAGTCTTATTTTCAATGGCTTATCTGACAGCAAAAGTAAAACCAAATAAGGAGATTCGAGATGAATCGCCCATTTTTTATGAGAATAATGAAAACTTCCTTTGCCCTGGCTCTCTTTTTTTTCATATCGAGCTTTACCGCTGCCAAAGAAGATTTGAGCAAAACCAGCAAAAAAGCTCCTCCTCCAGCCACCCCTGTGGTGGTAGCTGACATCGTGACAGGTGAATCCGAGCCAAAAACCCAGTTTGTCGGAACTGTTTATTATTCCCGCGTATGCAAAGTGGCATCGGAAAGCGAAGGGCTTGTTACCGACACTTTTTACGAGGAGGGTGAGACAATAAAATCAGATGACAAGCTGGTTCAACTGAGTACGGATCTTTTAGATGCTGCGATTATTGGAACACAGGCCAGCTACGAGCAAACCTTGATAGAACTTACAAAGGCAAAAAAAGATTATCGAAGAATGAATAAGCTTTATAAGGGCAAATCGATTTCCGAAGTCGTTTTTGACGATCATCTTTTCAAGAAAAAAGGGCTTGTGAAAAAAGTTGCGGCATTGAAAGCTTCTCTTGATCGGATGCTGCTTGTAAAAAAGAAAAAGAGAATAGATGCTCCTTTCAGCGGTATTGTAATCGAAAAAAGTGTGGAAAAAGGAGAATGGGTATCCGCAGGAGGAACTGTGGCAGTTATCGCTGACAACAGCGAAGTTGATGTTATCATTGATGTTCCTGGCAATACTCTGCCCTTTCTTTCCAAAGGATGTATGCTTGATGTTGCATTTAACGGGTATAAAGACCAGGCCCGGTTTATCAATGTAATACCCAGGGGCGATATCGCTACCAGGACATTTTCCATAAAACTGAGGTTGAAAAATTCTTATGATCTCATAGAGGGAATGGAGGCCCGCGCTTATATTCCCACAGGTAAAAAAACATCGGGCCTGCTCGTACCGAGGGATTCGGTTATAATGAAATATGGGAAAAACGTTGTGTTTACGGTATCTGATTCAAAGGCCAGAATGATTCCTGTAAAAATTACAGGTTACAAAAATCTGATGGCGAGTATCGAAGGAGCCGGACTTTCTACGGGAATGCAGGTTATAATAAAAGGCAACGAGCGGGTGAGAAACGGGCAGAATGTAAAAATAATCGACTGAAGAAAGATAAAAATGGACATCATAAGCATTTCGATAAAAAAACCCGTAACTGTAGTTGCCATGATAGTACTCGTGGCCCTCTTTGGGATCATAAGTCTGTTGAGACTTCCTTATCAGTTGAGTCCAACTGTCATAGAGCCTGAAATTTCCGTCAGCACGAGCTGGCGGGGTGCGGCTCCTTACGAAATCGAAAGGGAGATCGTGGAAGAGCAGGAGAATGTACTCAAAAGCCTGCCAGGACTGGTCGAGATGGAAAGCGACTCGGCTAACGGTTCCTGCACTGTCACCATGAGATTTTCCATAGGAACAGATATCGATGATGCTCTTTTGAGGGTTTCGAGCAAGCTCAACGAGGTCGGGTCATACCCTGACGGCGCTGACAATCCTGTCATCAACGCAACCGGAGCTGCCACTTCTCCCGTGGTATGGATCATATTCAAGACTGTTGGCGACAATCCCCGTTCCATCGTGACCTACAGGACATATTTCGACGAAGAAATAAAACAGCATATGGATCGTATCAAGGGTGTTGCAAGCCTTATGGTAGGAGGGGGAACTGAAAAGGAACTGCATATCATAATCGACCCGGAAAAGCTTGCCGCATTGGGTATTACCATAAAAAATGTAATTGATGTGCTGAAACAGGAGAACGTCAACACTTCGGTTGGAAACCTGGGCGTGGGCAGAAGAGATTACAGGATCAGGACAACTGCAGAGTTCAAGACTAGGGAGAGCATAAATGAAGTAGTCATAAAGTCAACGGGCCAACGTAGAATTCTTATAAAAGATGTCGCAGAAGTCAGGCATGGTTTTGAAAAAGGAAGAGCCGTAGTCATCCATAACGGGACTGAGGGGATTGCCATCGGTTTCAGGCCCGAACACGGGGCTAATGTACTCGATATGACCGACCGGATCAGGGAAGTTGTGAATCATCTCAACGAAACCAGACTCAAACCAAAAAACTTGGAACTAGTATGGGTCGCAGATCAGACACCTTATATCCGGGGCGCTATTTCGATCATAAAGCAGAATATCATAGTAGGAGGAATTCTTGCCATTATCGTGCTGCTCATATTCGTCCGGAGCTTCCGGGCGACTGTTATCGTGTCCACCTCCATTCCCGTGAGCATTATCGGGACTTTCATCTTCATGGATCTTTTCAAGAGGAACTTAAATGTCGTAAGCCTTGCGGGTATTGCCTTTGCAGTGGGCATGCTCGTGGACAGTGCTATTGTGGTCATAGAAAACATCGACAGACACCGGAAAATGGGAAAACCAGGGGTTGATGCAGCTTATGACGGCACAAAAGAGGTATGGGGAGCAATTGTAGCGTCAACCCTTACGACCATAGCCGTGTTTCTGCCCGTGGTTTTTTTAAAAGGAGAAGTCGGCCAGCTTTTCAAGGATATTGCCATAGCCGTGGTTTTTGCCATCACTTTGAGCATGTTCGTGTCCGTATCCGTGATCCCGATGTTTGCAGCCAGCCTGTTCGGAAAATCAGAGAAAAAAGATAAGAAAAAGAAAATAGGTATTTTTGCATCGGCAGGAAATGCCGCTTCGTCAATCATGATGCGCGGAGTGAGTTTTTCGATCAAAAACTGGGCGACACGCCTCATTACGGTGGGAACTCTCGTTGCCCTGGCAGCGGTTTCCGTATACATTCTCCTGCCCAAGATGGAATATCTGCCGCAGGGCAACCGAAATTTCGTGATGTCGTATATAGTACCACCCCCGGGGCTTTCCCATGAAGAAAGAAAAGATATCGGTGCAAAAATTTTCAAACGTGCTGCCCCTTATATCAAAAAGGATTCTCATAATGGTTTTCCTGGTATTCTGAACATGTTTTTTGTTGGAAGGAGCCAGTACATGTTCATCGGCGCCATGTGCAAGGACTGGACAAGAGCTGGGGAACTGGTTCCTCTGTTCAAAAGCATAGTCAAAGAGATTCCGGGGATGTACGGGGTCGCCATGCAGGTGGGCATATTTCAGACCCGGCTTGCCAGAGGCAGGACAGTGGATATTGATATCAGCGGAGCCGATATCGACACCATAGTGAAAAAAACCGGGATGTTGTTCGTAAAAATAAGAAAGGCGATACCAGGAGCGCAGGTCAGGCCGGTTCCGTCCATTGAGCTGATGTATCCGGAAATAAACATCATTCCGGACAGGGACAGGTTAAGGGCCAACAACATGAGTTCAAGAGAGCTTGGAATAGCCCTGGATGTTCTGATGGACGGCAGGGGTATCGGAGATTTCAAGGAGGAAGGGAAAAAGAAGATAGACCTGGTGCTGAAGACCGCAGACGAGGATATAAATGTCCCAGAAGACCTTTTCAGCAAACTCGTCGTTACTCCTGCCGGAAAAGCCGTCCCGGTATCAAGCCTTGCAAAAATTCAACATACGGCGGGAATCACCCAGATCAGGCATCTGGAGCGCAACAGAACCTTCACGCTTCAGGTGACACCTCCATTGGTCATACCCCTCGAATCGGCTATGGAAACCATCAAAAAAGATGTGACAGGCCCACTTCTTGCCAGCGGCATGTTAAAAGGTGTCGACTTGAGAATGAGCGGGGCAGCAGGCAAACTTACCGTTGCCCGTTCAGCCATGCAGTGGAACTTCGTCCTCGCAGCCGTGATCGCCTATCTTCTTATGGCTTCTCTTTTCGGCAATTTTGTTTATCCTCTTATCATAATGCTGACCGTTCCTCTCGCAGGTGCAGGCGGGTTCATGGGCCTGTGGCTCCTGAATCATTTTATCACGCCCCAGCCTATGGACATCCTCACCATGCTCGGTTTCGTCATCCTGATCGGCGTGGTCGTAAATAACGCCATTCTGATCGTCCACCAGGCAATCAACAATGTCCGTGATTCGGGAATGTCCCCGGAAGAAGCTGTACTCGAATCGACCCGTTCGAGGCTCAGACCTATTTACATGAGTGCCACCACAAGCATCTTCGGAATGCTGCCTTTAGTAATCGTTCCGGGCGCTGGTACGGAGCTTTACAAGGGACTTGGCAGCGTAATTCTCGGCGGAATCGCTGTATCAACGGTATTTACGGTATTTGTCATACCTTCTATTCTTATGTTTGTAATAAAACGCGAAAAGCCAAAGTCGATTGCATAATTTTCTGTCCGAACATCTCGTTCCTACGCTCCGCGTCCAGCTATGATCTGAACCTCTATTCTTATCGAAAATCCTTGTAGCAAAAAACAGCACTAAAACCAAAAACACCACCAACCCCAAAAATAAACCAATCTTTCAACCTTTTGATACCGGCTGAAATCTGCCGCACAGGAAAAACAGAAAGGGATAAAAAAAATCATGCCCCTCTTTATTGCTTTTTTTCACCATTCCTGATAGGATGCTTTCTTATATGAATGCCTGTTGTGAAAAAAAAAGGCAGTCTCATTTTAATACGCTTTATTCAACCATTGAGGTAAATGGACATTCAAATGGACAGCATCGACTTTAACAAAATCAGGATTTTTTCTTATATGGATGAGCATACAATCGAAATGCTCAAAAAAATTTTTGTACCGGCAATCATAAAAAAAAATGAATTCATTATCCGCTATGGCGATGAAGTACCTGGACTTTACACTCTGGTGCAGGGTACGGTCACTGTTCTGGGCAAGGACAATAAAACACCCCTTGCAACTTTGACAAGAGAATCATCTTTTGGAGAGATGTCTTTTTTAGACGAAGGATTCAGAGCCTCAGCGAGCATAATGGTTACGAGTGAAAAAGTTGAAATTTTGTTCTGTGAAAAAGAACTATTCAAAAAACTGCTTTTAAAAGAGCCAAAGCTTTCCCATCCTTTTTATAAAGGGACTTCGATCCTGATTGCAGAAAGGCTTCGACATGCAAATAAAGAAATTACAAATGGTTATCACCTTGTCGATAAAATGCTGAAAGAATCAAAACTCGGTTTCAAACTGAAAAAAACCCGCAGCGTTCTGGATAAAACCGGTCTCAATCTTAATTCCCAGCTTATCGAAATTCTGCCGATTATAAATGAAGTGCTTCAAGATTGCCCGCCTTCAAAAAAAGAGCTTGAAATTGTTAAAAAAAAGATTGAATCGGTCTTGTTTGCAGAAGGACAAATTTTTGACAGGCTGTCACAGCAACTTGATCATATCCTGCAACATTTTGAAAACATGAGCCACATTGTCAATGGCGAAAGTACGCTGAAAGTCATTGGAGACACCACGATTTTCAACGATGGTGAGGCCGCTGACATTGATGAAATTTTCAGTATGGAATAAATTTTGATAGAACAGATATGATCGATTTGTTGATCACCCCCTTTTCCCCAAAAACATATATGTACAAATAAGCATTATCGTGGTATGGATGCTGAAAATGGAGTTTTTGAGGGGTGTTTCTGGGTGTTAAGTAAAAATTTGTATGTCATGAACCCGCGCAGACACACCCAGGAATTACCTTAAATCCTTGAGGCTCACTGGAGGTGACAATTGAAAAAAACAGATTATTCGCTTACAATCACAAAAATTTTTTTTACAGCCATTGTCTTCATCATCTCTATTATATTTTTATCCTGTGATTCATCCCCTCCTCCTGAAAAAGCTCCAAAACCCAAGGTTGTCAAAAAAAAGGCAAAACCTGGAAAAAACAAAAAAGTGATTAAAATCGGTGTGATTGGCGCACATAAGGGTGATCTTTCTTCACTTGGGCTTCCAGCTCTCAGGGCTGCAGAACTGGCAGTGGAGAAGCTGAATGCCAAAGGCGGAATTTTCAGCCGGAAAATAGAGCTTATCGTCGAAGATGACTCATGTCAGCCAGAAAAAGCTGAAGCAGCGGCAAAGAAAATGGTTGCCAGTGGAGTCAGAATGGTTCTGGGCCATACCTGCTCAGGTGCTACAAGGGCGGCTCTTGATATTTACAAAGATGCCAATGTTATTGCTATATCACCATCTGCCACGAATCCGGCATTGACTGAGGGCGGAGATTATCCCAATTTTTTCCGCAGTATTGCACCGGATGATGCTCAGGCCGAATTGCAGATTCACCTGGTTACGGATTATCTGAAACTTAAAAAAGCAGCTATGATTCATGATCAGGATGATTACGGAAAAGGGCTTATCGATTATGCCATAGATGCTGTCAAGAAATCGGGCATGGCCGAAATCGTTCTGCACGAAGAAATCAAGTCGGGCAAGGATAATTATTCGGGTATTATTAGAAAAATCAAGCAGTCGGAAGCCGATGTCGTGATTTACGGAGGTTATCATCCTGAAGCATCTAAGATCGTTATGGAGATGGGAAGAAGGAACATGAAATCCGTATTCATTTCCGGGGATGGCGCTCAAGATGCAGCATTCATCCGGTCAGCAGGACAATATGCGGAAGGCGTGTATGTAACCGGACCCCAGGATACCTCCAGGAAAACGCTTGCAATCAATGCCATAGAACTTCATAAAAAACGATACAACTCTGATCCGGGGCCTTTTTTCCTCAATTCTTATGCCGCAGCCCTGGCCATATTCAATGCCATCGAAAAATCAGGATCACTTGATTACAAATCAATATCGAAATTCTTGAGACTTTCCTATGTAGCTACTCCGCTCGGCACGATTCATTTTGACAAAAAAGGGGATGTGAGTGGATACGGATTTTCCGTGTACAGAGTCCAGAGCGGCAAGTTTGTCGAAATGAATATCTCCGCTGACAAGAAGTAGAATTTTTTTTGAATTATGAAATTCATGATGGCGGAAACCTTTTTTGGTTTCCGCCATCTGTTTATCTACTTACATTTAAGGAAAAGCAAGATATCTGAGGACGAAAATAACTTCCTCAATACCTATCACCTTGTCCCCATCGACATCTGCAAGCCAGGCTGAGTGGTGAAGCCCTGCTACAGGATCGATCCCGGCCAGCACCTGAAGCCCGATAATTACATCCGTCAGATTCGGGGTTCCATCTCCTGACATATCGCCATCAGCTAAATCAAATGTAAAATTCCATCGTTCAGGACTGTTTATACCTGCAAAATACTTGTCTGCTCCTGTTCCGTCATCAAAGGCATCTCCATCGATCAAGACGTAATATTCATTGCCTGTTGCAAATGGAGCTTGAGGATCAATGGTGACAATTTTATTGATAACAGTGACTTTGCTGTTATCTGTGGAAGCAATAGTATCAAATACAACAGGCCCGTTTGAATTATAGATTGTGATATTACCGCCTTTGGCTATAACATTTTTATTGAATGTAATTTGCAGAGTGTTAATTTGATCCATGACGCTGTCATCTACGGGAGAGAGTTGGGATATTTCAGGGAGAGAAGTGATGGAAGGGAATGAAAAATTCCATGTTGTGGCGTTATCGATTTCATAGCAATAATTTGTATCGCTGCTGTCGCAAATGGTATTTGATGCTATCTTTACATAATAGCTGCTTCCTTCCACGAAAGGAGTGGCGGGGTTGATGGTCACCTTCTTTGATGCAACGGTAACTTTACCTAAATCAGGCAATGTAATAGTTTCAGACTCAGAACTGCCTGACTTATATATAGTGATGCTGCCTCCTGCCTGAAGATCTACATTCCGATCAAAGGTGATTTCCAGATTATCGGTAGCATTTAAGATGTTCCCCTCATCTGCTGGCAAAAAGAGTTCGACGGTCGGAATGGGGGATCTATAAGTAAATTTCCATGTGGTTTCGTCATCAATGCCTGCATAAAAGTTACCGCTGCCGTTGCCAAATGCGCCTGACTCAATCTTGACATAGTAGTCGCCATATACAAGCTGATTTGTAGGAGTTATTTGTACTCTTCTTTCGCTCAACATAGTTACTCTGTTTGAATCATCTGCTGAAAATTGATCAATTTGATTCCATGATTGATTCTCTAATTTAAAAATAGTAATATTTTT
>JAUCGE010000243.1 GCA_030377965.1 Desulfobacterales bacterium HSG16 | reverse complement strand
GCAAAGATTCAATTAGAAATGAATTCGAAGAAAACGGTTTTACGATAGAAGAATTATATTCAGATGTTGCAGGTGCAGCCTTTAACTCTGAATCAACAGAAATTGCTGTTATTGCAAAAAAATCATGAAGAGCTGCATGAGAAGGTAAAAAAATGCCCGCCCTGCAAAATGTTAAGCTTTTGCTGGAGCGGGCAAAATGATGATAAAAATATGTTGGACTTCCCTAAAGGCTCTCCTCGAAACCGCAATCTTTTTGAGGACAGGTCAGAAATGTTCCTTTTCTTTTTGTCGTTTTTTCCAGCAGAAAATCAAAATCGCAGTCAGGACATCTCTTATCTATTGGTTTGTCCCATGTAGCATAGTCACAGCCCGGGTATTTATTACAGCCATAGAAAATTTTTCCGCGCCTTGATCTTTTCTCGACAATCTCGCCTTCACAGCCGGGGTTGGGGCATTTTACACCAGTTCCGGTAAGTCCGCCGTCTTGTGATATGGACAGAGTATGCTTACATTCCGGATAGCCGGTACAGGCTAAGAAGTTACCGTATCGCCCTCTTTTTACAATCATGGGTTTTCCGCATTTGTCACAATCTTTGTCAACGGTTTCCAGAGGGGGCGGCTCAATCGCCTGTATCTTTCCTTTTTCATCACGGACATAATCACGAGTCCAGGAACAATCCGGGTATCCGCAACATGCCAGGAAATGACCGTTTTTCCCAACCTTTACGAATAAACCTTTTCCACAGTCCGGGCAGGTCAGGTCAGTGGGCAGCCCTTCTCCCTTTACGCTCTGCATGGATTCTGCTGCAATGTCGAGTTCTTTCTTGAAATGATCGTAAAAACGTTCCAGGATATCCAATGAAGGAACTTCTGCGGCTTCGATCCGGTCAAGATCGTCTTCCAGTTTTGCGGTAAATTCTACGTTCATGACATCCGGAAAACTTTTCACCATCAGATCATTTACGATAAAACCCAGTTCACCGGGAATAAACTGTCCTTTTACCAGCTCTACATAACCCTTGCTCCGAATGATCGTGAGAATCGATGCATAGGTGCTGGGGCGTCCAATTCCGTTTTCTTCGAGTTCCTTGACAAGAGATGCTTCTGTAAAACGGGGGGGCGGAACCGTAAAATGCTGTTTTGGATCAAGCTTGTCACGGGTTAGTATCTGTCCCTTGACCAGAGTGGGAAGCGGCTCTTTTTTCTTCTCGTTTTCTGTCGTCTGATCGGCAGTCATATAAAGCACTGTAAAACCTGCGAATTTGACTGTGGAGCCGCTGGCCTGGAATGTGTAATCACCCGACTTTATAGCAACAGATACGTTGTCTATCAGTGCCGGATTCATCTGGGAAGCTACAAAGCGCTGCCAGATAAGACGATATAAAGCAAGCTGATCTTTGTTCAAAAACGGTGCTACCGATTCCGGGGTATGATAGACAGATGTCGGCCTTATAGCCTCATGAGCGTCCTGAGCCTTTTTTTTGTTCTTAAAAAATCGAGGTTTATCGGGAGCGTAATCCGCACCAAAATTTTTTTTGATGAGATCAAGGGCTTCTTCGGCAGCTTCCTGGGCTATTCTTGTGGAGTCCGTCCGCATATAGGTGATCAGACCGACCAGTTCTTTGGGGCCCAGTTCGATACCTTCATAGAGCTGCTGGGCTACAGACATGGCTTTTTTAGCGGAAAACCTGAGTTTTCTGATAGCTTCCTGCTGAAGCTTACTTGTTATAAAAGGGGGCTGTGGCTGTCGTTTGATTGTTCTTTTCTTGACACTTTCAACCACCATTTCCGCAGTTTCCAGATCTTTAAGAATAGCGTCTGTTGCTGCCTTATCGGGAATAAGGAGCTTTTTACCATTTTTTTTGCCAAGTTTTGCTGTGAAAGGAGGAGGCTCGTCAGCCGCAAGATATGCTGTTATCGACCAGTATTCTTCTGGATCAAATGCCTGGATCGCCCGCTCTCTTTCGCATATGATACGCACAGAAACAGACTGAACTCGGCCTGCGGAAAGTCCGCGTTTTACTTTTTTCCACAAAAGAGGAGAAATCTGGTATCCCACCAGCCGATCAAGGATTCTCCTGGCCTGCTGGGCTTCATATTTACTCTTATCCAGTTCTTCAGGGGATGCCATTGATTCTTTGATGGCATTTTTGGTCAGTTCATGAAACAGAACCCGATAAAATTTTCGTCCTTTTTTCTTTAAAATCTCGGCGGTATGCCACGCTATTGCTTCTCCTTCCCGGTCAGGATCAGGGGCAAGATAGATTTCCATAGCATCGCCAGCCGCACTTTTCAAGGCACTGATCACCTTCTGCTTTCCGGGAATATTCTTGTATTTGGGTTTAAACCCTTTTTCAACATCTATTCCTATCTCTTTTTCAGGCAGATCTTTTATATGGCCGACTGTGGCCGACACATTAAAATCATTACCCATGTACTTCTTGATAGTTCTGACCTTTGTCGGTGATTCTACTATAATAAGTGGCTTGCTCACATTTATTCCTTTGCCTGACTTATGTGTGATCAAATCAGATTGTTTATTTCTATTGAAAACAACTTTCCCGGAGACTGGTGAACCGCTCCTTTAAGTTCTAACTGCAAAAGGATGCCCGAAAGCTTTCCGGCATCCATCCCAATTTTTCTGGTAAGCTCGTCTATATGTACAGGATAAGGCTCCAACGCTTTGAATACAATATCTTCCTCTGTCGTCAATGGCCCGACCCTGTCCAGAATTTCGCTCAGATTGCTTCTGTCACAAACTATCTGAGTCTTGAGCATTCCTGAGAGTTCTTCCACGATATCCTGCACATCTTCAACGAGCTTTGCTCCGTCTTTGATAAGCTTGTGAGTTCCCGAACTTCTGAAGGAATGAATATTTCCCGGTACAGCAAAGACTTCCCTGTTCTGTTCCGCAGCCATCCTCGCTGTAATCAGAGAACCGCTTTTCTTTGCGGCTTCCACCACCACTGTTCCTAAAGACATCCCGCTGATTATCCTGTTTCGTATGGGGAAGTGATGTCCCTTCGGCTCGGTCTGTATGGGAAATTCGGAGACCACAGCGCCGTTTTCGGCTATTTTATGAAAAAGTTTTGTATTTTCCGCAGGGTAAATCCTGTCAAGGCCGCTTCCAAGCACAGCGATTGTTCTGCCCTTCCCTGCCATTGCCCCTATATGCGCGGCAGTATCAATCCCCCTGGCCATGCCGCTGATTATGGTAAGGCCCATCTGCCCCAACTGGGTACAAAGACGCTTTGTCGTGATTATGCCATAACCTGTGGCGTTTCGCGAACCTACTATCGCTATATTTTTTATGGATGTTCCCAGGTTACCATAGACATAAAGGAAAGGAGGAGGGTCCGGTATCTGGCGGAGTAAAGAAGGGTAATTTGAATCGGACATGGTAACTATCCGATAGCCTTTTCGCTCAGCTCTGTCCAGCTCCCTTTTTACGTTCTCGGGCATCTTGTGCCTGCGAATTGCAGACACAAGACGGGCTGAGATACCTTCTATTCCGATAAGTTCTTTATCAGACGCGCAGAAAACCTTATCCGGAGATCCGAAGCGATCTATCAGGCGCTTGAAAAGATGGTTTCCGATTCCAGGAACACTCTTGAGAGCGAGCCACGGCAGAACATGATCCATATTAAAACTATTAATGATGCCCAGGGTTATTTTCTTGAATCAAACTTCTGCCACGCCAGTAACAGAGGGCTTGCCACATAAATAGACGAATAAGTACCCACAGCAATTCCGATCATGAGCGCAAAAGCAAAGTCGTGAATAATGGTTCCGCCATACAGAAAAAGGATGAGTACCACGATAAGAGTCGTTATGGATGTCAGAATCGTCCGATTCAAAGTTTCGTTTATGCTCCGGTTCAGGATAAAATCAAGAGGTTTTTTATGAATCTTTCTCAGATTCTCCCTGATTCGGTCGAATACAATGATGGTATCGTTCAAGGAATAACCGATGATAGTAAGCAAAGCTGCTATAATCGGCAATGTAAATTCCTTGCCCAGAATCGAGAAAATCCCCACAGTGATTGTCACATCATGGACCAGAGCAACAATTGCACCCATTGCATATTTGAGTCTTAAGAACCAGAACAGGATAATAGCGCCTATAAGAGCTGCCAGGATCAGTACTGGAATCCCGGTTATGAACATCTTGAAAACAAGAACCATTCCGGCCAGAGCGCCTGCCACTCCCATGCTGACGAGCCACTTCAGTTCAAAGCGCCCGGATATATAAATGGTGATGAACAACAGGGCGAAAAACATGGCCATCAGGGCTTTTTCCCTCAAATCTTTTCCAACCTGGGGGCCGACCATCTCGACCCGCCTGATCTCAACTTCTGCTTTGGTCGAGTCTGTAAGGGCTGTGGTAAGAGTTTTTTCTTTTACGTCCTTATCCTCTGATGATATCGCAACATCCGTCCGGATCAGAAACTCGTTATCTCCCTCGTTTCCATATGATTGAACAGAGGCTTTTGCCATATTCACCTTTGCGAGACCTGCCTTGACAGCATCAATGTTTACAGTCGATTTGAATTTCACCTGAATCATGGTGCCGCCTGCAAAATCAATTCCATATCTGGGCCCCTTGTGAATTATCAGCGTGGTTAAGCTGACAAGGATCAGGACAATTGATACGATAAAAGCGATATTTATTTTTCCGATAAAATCGATGTTAATACCGGGCTTGATAAACTGCATCGATAAAGTTCCTTAATTTTTAATGTTAAATGGTATGGCTATATACTCAAAGTTTTGACTTTCCGGTTCGCCATTGAGCTGTCAAAAATTAACCGGGTCAGAATCAGGGCAGTAAAAAGACTCGATATCACACCCAGACTCAAGGTCACAGCAAAGCCCGT
>JAUCGE010000242.1 GCA_030377965.1 Desulfobacterales bacterium HSG16 | reverse complement strand
TACTAAGTAGGTGCTATAGATCCTTTATCAGCAAGGATTTAAGAAAAAATTTCATGAATTTGGCGCAACATTTAAGTATCTTTTTTTAAAAAATTATGATAGAAATCATTGTAAAAATTATAAATCAAAAACAGGAGATATTTACAATGGATTTTTTACAATTAAATCAGATAACTGCTGAACTTCTTATAAATACTGCTGAAAAATTTGAAGGCGGGGAACGCCGTATCTTTATGGCTGAAGTAGTCAATGCCCTGGGGCCTGGCGGACAACGTGAAGCAGAACGAGAACTGGGCTGGAACAGGTGGACCATTCGTAAAGGATTGAAAGAACTTGAGACAGGTATTATCATTGATAATCGGTCTGCAACAGGCCGTAAGAAAGCTGAAGAACATTTGCCTGATTTGATGAAAGATATCAAAGATATTGTTGAACCTCAAAGCCAGACTGATCCGACCTTTCGAACAACCCAACTCTATATTCCATTGACAGCCGGGGGAGTTCGTAAACTGCTTATCGAAGAGAAGGGATATTCAGATAAAGAATTGCCGACTGAGCGAACTATCAGCAATAAACTTAACGAATTGAATTATCGGCCTCAAAAGGTAACAAAATCAAAACCGATCAAAAAAATTCCTGAAACAGATGCAATATTTGATCAGTTACATAAAATTAATCCAGAAGCAGATGAAGCAGAAGGAGTAATTCGTATGTCAATGGATGCAAAAGCAGATATTAAAATAGGACCTTATTCACGGTGTGGATATAATCGGGGAGGTTTAAAAGGAGCAGATCATGATTTTAACCCTGATGACATACTGAAGTTATTTGGAATCCATCTTCCTGCTTATGATAAACAGTATTTATTCTTTTCAAAAAGCAAGGTAACTCCCGATTTTATGATTGATACGTTGGAAAGTATATGGCTTGAAATTGAACAAAAATATAACCCCCATACCCTGGTAATCAATTCGGATAACGGACCTGAATGCAATAGTCACCGAACTCAATTTATAAAAAGGATAGTTGAATTTGCAATCAGTAAAGGAATCACAATAAAACTGGCTTATTACCCGCCCTATCATAGCAAATATAATCCTGTCGAAAGAGTTTGGGGTATATTGGAAAACCATTGGAACGGTGAAATTTTAGATAGTGTTTGTAAACGCCGGTGAAAAAATCCTATGAAATGGCCGACATAAAATTGGAGAATCAAAAGTTAGGACGTAGCTGTACGTCTCGGCCTGGTTTTAAGTCCGCAAATATCCTATCAGGCCTGGCAATAAAATTAGCCATATCCAGTTCAAAATTTCAACATTCGACCAGTATCTTACGGCTTGAAATTAAGAGCAGAATAAAATGGGCGGAGTTCATGCCAAGCCCGCTCTTTTTCATGAAGGGAGCTGTCGATGTGCCCTTATTTATTTTTTTTCAGCCAGATTTCTTTTTTCGATAGCTTTCTCCTTCCAGTATCAGGACTTCGGAACGGTATACGAGACGGTCAGCGATCGCTGTAGCGACGGTCGTGTTGTTAAAAATTTTTCCCCATTCAGCGAAAGGTCGATTTGTCGTTACAATAGTCGACTTTTTTTCATGCCTTCCACTTATGACTTGAAAAAAAAGGTTGGACCCTTCTTCGTTCAACGAAAGATAACCTATCTCGTCCACCACCAGCAGACTCTGTGATTGATAATAACGGAGCTTTTTCAGTAACGTTCTGTCTGCTTCCGCTGCAATCAGATGGTTAATCATATCCATAGTAGTGACAAAGAGTGTCTTAATGCCCGCTTGAGTAGCTGAATATGCGATACTCTTGGCTATAAAACTCTTGCCGACTCCTGGATTGCCGATTAATATCACATCATTTTTTTGCTGAATAAATTCCAGAGTCAATAAATTCAAAATTTTGTTTTTTTGCTTTTTACGAGATGCATGATGTTTGAAATCGAATTGATCGATAGTTGTTATTTCATCCAAACCGGATTGCTTGAAACATCGATTGATGCGGTTTTCTTTTCTCAAATCCAATTCCAGATCAACGAGATGTTCAATCACTTTCAATGTCGGCCAATTGTTTTTGTTTGCCATCGAAAGAGTTTGTTCAATATTTTCATTGAATGCTCTGAGTTTAAGCATTTTGAAATTCTTGGTCAGATCTTCAAGCATTTGTTTTTCCTTTTTTCAAGATGTATGTGTCATATTCCGCCAGTGAAGGTTGATCGAGACGAATTCGATTCAACGCATCATCTTTCAATTTAACCGGGGGGTGGTATCGAATCGGTGTCATTTCCTGATTCAGGATATTTTCGATATAATCCGCTCCATATGCTTTGTATTTAATGGCTTTGCGGACAGCAAAAATTATTGATTCGACACCATATTCATCCTTGAGTTTGAGCATTCGTTCGACATTTCGTTTAACAGGCTGTTTTGCTTTTACCAGAGCATTCAAATACTCGACGGCCTCAGATCCCAATGATGACCAGGCGGAAATATCCTGATCAAGCCATAATCGGCTTTGCAGTTTTTTAACTTGCTCTTTGTGAGAAGGTAATTCGACCCTTTTCTTGCGCTCATAACTCCTTGCATGATTCGCAACTTTTTTGTCCTGATGATATAATGTCACAGTGGCATGATCTGCTTTAAGATTCACGTATTTGCCAACCAACCATGGCGGCGCTGTATATGTATTGCAATCGAAGCGGACAGCAAAATCCTTATAAACCCTCAACGTGCAAGTTTCTCTGAAATCCTGTGTACATTCCGGTAATGGAGTGAGTTTGAATTTTGCAAATCGATCGACAGGGCGCTCATTAGTAGTTTGGTGTTTTCGAACATTGGCTACATTATCGAGCCAGTGTCTCGATTGAAGACGTACATCACCGATATCAGAAAATTTTCGAAGAGGCCAGAAGTTGTAACGTACATATTTTATGGAGTTTTCGACTTTCCCCTTTTCATGAGGTGCCCTGACGTTACAAGCATACGGTGTTATCCTCAAAGGTCTCAAAAAATCAAGAAATTTGTCATTGAATCTGACCAATTTCCCTTTCCGTTCGGTGACTGCTGTCAACATATTATCAACGACAAGTTCTTCAGGTGTGCCGTTGAAAAATTTGAAAGAATTGAACAATGCCTGATGAAGAGTGCTTTGATTTTGACTGTGAACAAATTCTATGAACAGCATCCGGCTATAACATTCGATGACCGATAAACAATAGAGTTTTCTTTGGGCTTTTTCGTATCCAAGAGAACCAAAATGCCCCCAATCGATTTGCATTTGTTTTCCGGGCATTGATTCGAAACGTATGAACGCATCCTTTTCTTTTCGAAATTTTCGAACCGTTCGAAGGTGATCTTTCAAAATCGTTATTCCGCCATTATAACCGAGTTCTTCGATTTTTTGTTTAATGACCATAGCAGACACTTTCGGATCGATTTCTAAAAGTTCAGAGATCTTATCCTTAAACGGGTCTAACTTGCTTTTTCGTTCGGCGCGGATTTTTCCCGGATGTGGATTGTCGAGATATTTCGCGACGGTTTTCCAGTCCAAACGAATAGTCTCGCTGATTTTTTTGATCGAAAATCCCAGATAGTGAAGCCGATAAATTTCGAAAACGGTTTCCCGGTCAATCATGATTTCCTCCATGATTTTTTTACCATTTGGCAAAATGTTGCAGGATCATATTTTTCCATATCCTCTCGATTATGAATCGGTCCGGGAGAATCATCAAAAACGGCCTCCGGCAATGACAATACCTGAAAAAAGTAACCATCAAATGCTATCAGATCTTTGTCTATCAAGCTGTTTCGGGCATTGATGTAAGAACGATCTGACATGACGTTAAGCTTACAGATTCTATCGAAGCTATAATATGACAGACCGGAGTGATCTGACGCTAACACCAAAAACAGGTAGAGAGATCGCTCATCCTGGGTCAGACTGGAAAAAAAGCCGCCATGCAGAAATCGATGCTCGATGAATGCGAAGCTTCCTTTAATTTTTCTGACTCGTTCCGGAACAAGAATTTTTTTCTGAATCATGTGAATATTCCTTTGTTTTGGATTCCATTGATGAATCAGCTTGTCATTGATCCATTGATTATCGGATATGTACAGCGCCTGAACGTAATATAAACCCAATTCCGGAAACGTCAGGAGTGTTATCAGCCATGCCACCCAAAAAAAATGATATTTTTAAGATTTTGCGTGAAGTTTCAGCAGATTTGTGATATGTCTTGGGTATGTTATGCGGTGTTAAAATAATTTGCGCTTGTTGTGGTGTCATTTTCGGGATGTGCAGATCGTGCTACCGAGGGCATGTGTATTGTTCCAATGAATGCCGTATTTCAGGCTACAGAGAGAAACGCCGAGAGGCCCAGCGGCGATATCAACGGAAAGCAATCGCCAAAGAACTACGTCGAGAAGCTGAAGCCAGACGGCGAAAAAGGCAAGGCAAAGAGAAAAAACCAGGCAGGTTTGTACGTTCTTGCATATGCCTGGGCATGCTTTTAAAATCGTTGTTAATCAAAATTGATCTGTCAGAAGAAAAAGGAGTATGCTCTGAGTGTGATTGCAATATCGACGCTTTTGTTGAGTTCATTGATATCCGTTTATAATAGTGACATTATGGCATAAATTCAATTCTGATTGACGATTAAATCGACGGCAAGAAAAAAATTCAAAGAAGATGGAATTTTTTTTATTGTTTTTTGGAAAAAAATTAACACAGAAGAAATATTGAGGAAATTATATCGCCCATAGTTTGGGACTTTTTCACCGGCTAAAGTGCTGGACTTTTTCACCGGCAAAGGTCTCAAAAAATCAAGAAATTTGTCATTGAATCTGACCAATTTCCCTTTCCGTTCGGTGACTGCTGTCAACATATTATCAACGACAAGTTCTTCAGTTGTGCCGTTGAAAAATTTGAAAGAA
>JAUCGE010000241.1 GCA_030377965.1 Desulfobacterales bacterium HSG16 | reverse complement strand
GAAAAAGGTAAAAAATACAACGAATATAAGAAAGGTAATGCCATGAAACGAAATTTTATATTGTTTTTGCTCTGTATGATATTTATAATCGGAAGTTTTTCCAGTGGAATGTCAAGTGAAATCGTTAAGCTGGCAACTCTGGAATGGGAGCCTTACATAGGGTCTGAAATCCCAGATAAGCTCTTAAAGCTCTTAGCGATTATAAGTTCGGGGTGGTCAGAGGATATGTGAACACTGAAGCATTTGATGCTGCTGATTTTCTTTCAAAAGAGGAAGTCAGCAATGATGAAATCAATTTGAGAAAACTTTATATGGATCGAGTTCAATTGATTTTCATAGATCGGTATGTAGCAGCCCACCTGATTCGAACAAAATATCCAGAATATACAGAACATCTTGAATTTATGGAACCTGCGCTGGAGTTTAAACAATTATATGTCGCATTTTCGAAAAAAGCTCCTGATTATAAAAAAAAGCTGGATGTGTTCAATGCGGGTTTGAATGCCATAACCCAGAACGGAACCCTTGAAAAGATCATTATGAAACACTCTTTAGAAGCAGGTGTGACAGATACAGGGGGGCAAAGAAAAAGGTGAAACAACGTCGGATGGTGGCAAGTTGTAAAAAGAACTTGACAACAGCTCTTTGTCCGGGTATTTTTCACAAAATTAAGAAAATGGGAAATCAAAGAAAAAAGAATATGAAAAATTCAGCTTTTACAAAACAATTTTTTTTCTGGTGCTGGTGGCGCACATGGACGCTAAAGGCGTGTGCCAACGGTTCTATCCCATAGAGTCAGCCATAAAAAAATTGTCAGGCTGATGGTAAAAAATACAAAAATAGAAAAAAGACCGTGGTGACGCAAATAAACCACGGTCTTTTTTGTTTTGAAAAGGGCTGTGGAGCTTCCACAAAAGCCCTTTTTTTTATGGCCTGTGGAAAAAAGTTTTATTTTGTACAACTCAATACACAATTAAAAGGAGCTACCCTATGCTGATCGTCATGAACAAAAATTCGGCAACAGAAGAAATTGATAATGTGATTGCAGCAATTGAGGAAAGAGGCTATACGGCCAGGCCCATACCGGGTGGAGATCGTGTCTCCATAGGCGTTCTATACAACAAGGGGCATGTTGATCCATCTCTTTTCGGAAGTCTTCCAGGGGTCAGGGAAGTTATCCCGGTCACTAAACCTTACAAACTTGTCAGCCGTGAAATAAAGCCTGAAGATACGATAATAAAAATTGGTGACGTTTCTATAGGTAACGGTTTTCTGACAATCATGGCAGGCCCTTGTGCTGTTGAAAGTGAAGAACAGGCCATAACCATAGGCAGGCATGTAAAAAAGGCCGGAGCGCAGTTTTTCAGGGGAGGAGCCTTCAAACCCCGGACATCTCCCTATTCTTTCCAGGGTCTTGGAGAAGAAGGCTTGAAAATAATGGCTGAAGTAAGGGCTGAAACCGGGTTGAAAATTGTAACTGAAGTCCTGGATGCGGATAAATTCGACCTTGTGGAGGAATATGCTGACATTGTACAGATTGGCACAAGAAATATGCAGAATTTCAGTCTGTTACGCAGGGCTGGCAAGGCAAAAAAACCGATTTTGCTAAAAAGAGGAATGTCAGCAACCGTGGATGAATGGTTGATGGCTGCCGAATATATAATGGAAGGAGGAAACTCTGATGTGATCCTGTGTGAAAGAGGAGTTCGAACCTTTGTACGCCACAGCCGCAATACTCTTGATCTTTCTGCTGTACCAGTAGTGAAAAAAGAGAGTCATCTGCCGATCATAGTAGACCCCAGCCATGCTGCCGGATTCCGGGATCAGGTATCCCCCCTGGCCAGGGCCGCCGTGGCTGCCGATGCCAATGGATTGATCGTTGAAGTACACCACCAGCCGGAAAAAGCCGTGAGTGACGGTTCACAGTCTCTTTATCCTGAACAGTTTGAGGTCTTATGCGAACAGATCCGCGCTATTTTCGACATATTCAACCAATAATCCATATCATAAAAGTTACAGGTCACGGAAAAAAATGATTCCCCAGTTTGCTTGTCTTCTGGGTAATTATTTATTTCTGTGACCCTGATGTTCAGAGGTGCAAATTGAAAAAATACACAATCTTCGGAGAAAAAGGCGAATCCAATATTCTTATCGGAGAGCGGATTTCAAACCTGGAGCGATATATCGACGCTGATCATCTTTTTCTCGTTACCGATAGCAACGTAAGGCATTTATATGAAAAAAATTTTCCTGCCGGAAAAGTAATCGAAATCGGCACTGGCGAGAAAATCAAGACTATTGAAACAGTTCAAGCTATCTATAAAAAATTACTGGAACATGAAGCTGACAGATCCTCTTTTATCATAGGTATCGGGGGAGGCATTGTCTGTGATATTACAGGGTTTGCCGCATCCACTTATCTACGGGGGGTGAGGTTTGGCTTTGTATCCACTACATTATTGAGCCAGGTAGACGCTAGCGTTGGTGGGAAAAACGGGGTCAATTTTCAAGGTTATAAAAACATGGTTGGAGTATTCAACCAGCCAGAATTTGTAATCTGCGATAATGCCATGCTTGCCACCCTGCCTGAAAAAGAGCTGTTATGCGGTTTTGCCGAGATCATCAAACATGCGGCTATTGCAGATTTTAAATATTTTGAATATCTTGAAAAGAATCAGTCAAAGGCATTAAATCTTGATTCCGCAACCATAGAAAAGGTGGTTTACGATTCTGTCCAGATCAAGGCTGATGTCGTAAACAAAGACGAAAGGGAAAAAGGAGAGCGGAAAAAACTTAATTTCGGCCATACCTTCGGTCATGCTGTTGAAAAGATAAGCGGTATCCCTCACGGTGAAGCGGTAAGCATCGGGATCGCCTTTGCAGCCGATCTTTCCGTGAAAAAAGGGCTGTTGCAGCAAAACGAAGCTGACCGGATCATCCTGCTTTTGAAAAAATATGGCCTGCCGTCTGAAATTGATGTGGAAGCAAAGCTTCTTGCTGATGCTATGGAAAAGGATAAAAAAAGGAGTCGAGATACAATTCATTTCGTGTTGCTTGAATCCATCGGAAAGGCAGTTATTCAAACCATTGCCATTGATGATCTCAAAAATGCCATTTTCGATTGGCAGGCGCGCAGGCTGGGTTGAGGAAATGTCACGGAATTTTTGTACATATACCTATGTGATATTTGGAAATATTACTAAAAACCTATGGAGATTACCATGAAAATGGAATGGACTCAGGAAGCTGAAGCAGCTTTGAAAAAAGTACCCTTCTTTGTTCGTAAAAAAGTAAGAAGCAGGGTGGAGAAGGAAACTATGGAATCGGGAAAGCAAAAAATTACTCTGACTGAAGTCAAAGCTGCCCAGGCTCGTTTCCTTTCGACAATGGAATCAGAGATTAAGGGTTATAATATAGATACATGCTTCGGCCAGGCAAAATGCCCGAATCGTCTGGGTGACAGCAAATCTTTGATCCGAAAAATCGAAGATTTATTCATTAAATCCGATTTGCTCTCATTTTTAAAAAGTCAGGTTGAAGGCCCACTCAAATTTCATCATGAATTTCGGATGACCATAGCAGACTGCCCCAATGCCTGTTCCCAGCCCCAGATCAAGGATATCGGTATTATAGGATCCAGAACGCCTTTTGTAACAAACGAAGATTGTGATAACTGCGGAATCTGTGTCGAAACCTGTAAAGAACATGCCATCAAACTGGCAGAGAACAGCCAGCCTGTGATAGACTGTGAGAAATGTCTTCACTGCGGACAATGCATCAGCCTCTGTCCCACCCATACTATTGCCGAAGCCAATATTGGTTTTAGAGTGCTTATGGCCGGAAAACTGGGCCGTCATCCCCGGCTGGCAAGAGAGCTTTCTGGCATTTTGAGCGAAAATGATGTGATAGATATCATCTCAGAATCCATTGAATTTTATAAAAATAACAGCACTGGAGGCCGCCGTTTTTCCCATATTTTCACGGATACGGAATTCGAACGTCTGGAAAATCGCTATGCCAGAAAATGTTAAATCTGCACTTTTTTGATCACGTCTGTACGGATGTATCATCTGTATATTTGTATCCTACTCCGGCCACTGTGACAATAAAACGCTGGTTGCTGGAAGTCTTTTCCAGTTTTTTGCGCAGCCTCTGAACATGGACATCTACAGTACGGCTTTGTTTATAAAGGTGAGAATCCCGCCAGATCTGCTGGCGGATAAATTCTCTGGACAATACTTCGGACGGAAAATTTACGAACAGTTCCAGCAATTCGTATTCGGTTTTTGTCAATGACACCAGTTTCCCATGTACTTCGACTGTACGAGACTTGAAATCTATGGTGATACATTGTCCTTCATAACAACTTTTCACCATACTTCGTTCGGTACGTTTTAAGACAGCTTTAATCCGGGCTGACAGCTCAAGGGCATTGAAAGGTTTGACAACATAGTCATCCGCCCCGCATTCCAGGCCAAGAATCATATCGGAGAGGCTGTCTCTGGCTGTCAGCATGATGATGGGAAAGTCAAAATTACGCCGAATGAACTGGCACGCCTTTATGCCATCAATATCCGGCAGATTCAAATCCAGAAGAATAAGATGGGGGCTGTGTTCTCTGACCATATCAATACCGCTGCGGCCATCGTAAGCGAACAGGACACTATAGCCGTCAAGTTCCAGATTGCCTTTGATGGTTTTCACAATATCTTCGTCATCATCAATCACAAGAATTGTATGAATGGGTTTGTCGATCATTTTTTGTGACTTCCCTTATCCCGTAATTTCCATAAAAATTATTCACAAACATTCACTGAATGCAAGCAAGTATAAACTAATTTACAGATCCGTAACATAATTTACACCATATTTACATGCTGTTAAATAGTATCTGTGCAAAAGTTTTTTTGACAGGGTACATCTTATTCCGGGCCTTGACT
>JAUCGE010000037.1 GCA_030377965.1 Desulfobacterales bacterium HSG16 | reverse complement strand
CGCTTTAAAAATTAACGGCATAGTGTAACTCCTTGATATTGTCATATAATATCAAGGAAATGCAAATTTTTCTTGATTGTCAAATAAAAAATTAATTTTTATGCAATAACCTAACCGGACACTACTGGATGGTAATATACATGGAGAACTTTATCACTGCAATTATTCCCATTTTTTCTTGATGACTGCATCGCTTTGCTCAAGGTATGAAAAATCCACTTTCATGCTGTCCGGCAGACTTAAAAATGCGTTTTTTTATATCCTTGTTTTTTGTCCTCACTCCCAGGCTCTGCTTACTCATTGCCGGTATTATCGATTAGCGGATACTCCACGTTTGACCTTGTTTTAAAAAAAAGAATCAATGTTGATCATTCTGTCACTTCTATAACCACCCGTCGGTTTTTCGCATAAGCTTCCGGTGTATCCGCATTCATTTCCGGATTGTTCGGGCCTAAGCCTTTGGTGTGAATCTGCTTCTGAGAGATTCCCATCCGAATCAGGTAATCCGCCACGGACGCTGCACGGTCTCTTGAGAGTTTCAGGTTCATGTGATCGCTTTCGGATTGGGAATAGCCTTTGAAAGGCTGCCGGTCGGTGTGGCCGATGATCTTGATACTGACCGAACCGATGACTTGCAGTGCTGCACCGATCTCCTGAATCTGGGGGATGGATTCAGGACGGATTTGATATAATCCGGTGTCAAAAAGAAGGTTACGGAAAATGACCTCTGGCTTTACATTGGCCCGAAATCCACAATCATAGAGCATTCTGCTGATATTATTCCGTCGGTTTTTGTCAAACAGAAGCAGCAGACTTTCTTTGTTCATGAGTTCTCCGGCTTCGCTTATTCGGTAACGGTTTGTTTTTAAAAGTTCCTCGATTCGTTTTCGTGCTTCTGTATCCGCTTTGCAGGCTTTCAGGTAAGCTTCCAAGGCCAGGAGAAATTGATGGGTTTTGGTATACACCTCTCCGATTCCGAACCAGGCCACTGCAAAATCCGATTTGGCCCGGACTGCCTGTTGGTAATGGTGCAGGGCCTGACCATAATCCTTTTCTTTTTCCAGAATGGATGCAAGGTTGTTGTGAGCTTCCGCATTATTGGGGCATAGTTTAAGCGCTTTTTCGATAAGCTGTTTCTGTGCAGGGAAATTCGACGGGGAATGCCCCAGATCAAACGCCTGAATCACGAGTTGAGTGGATTCTGTGCAATCCTCTGAAAGTGCAGGCAGTGGAATTGTCAAGCACATCAGCAAAATGAGCCATTGTTTCATGATCATACCTCCGATACGATGTTATTGATCCCTTGTCAATGTACTGGAATTATGTAAAAAATATGGGAGTTGTAGGATTGTGTTTTTATAGTCCAAATAATCCCTGAAATCCTTTCAATCCCAGTTCAAGACGATTAACGCAATAATTGTTCCAAATCATATACAGGAGAACGATAACCTTCCTCTATCATTTGATTGAGCCAAATATTTCCTTGTTCCAGAGTGCATATATTTTTCTCTATCGCTAAAATCAGACAGCCCAAAGAACCTGAGATGCGGATATTCATGAGTTTTGCCTGCTTGCGGGCATCCAGATCATCTGTGAGAAAAAGCCAGTTACGAGGGGAGGCAATCGATAAACATGATGATTCACCTTTTCCCAGTTTTGAAGGAAATCTGCCGAACATACGAAATTCATTTTCACCGGCCATGTTTATCAGATGTATCCAGCCCGAATCTGAAAAAGGAAAGATGTGTTTTTCGATATCGGCATAAAAAAGATAACCTTCTTCCAAACCTTTCCTAATTTCTTCATATACCTCCCCTGAAATATGAATTTTCCCGTAAATTCGGTATAAAAGAGTCATCTGCCCAATAGCTGCGAAGTTGGAAATAACCGTGGTATTCGATATAATACTCATGATTTTTCCAACTCCTCACGCAAAGTTTGGATTTCTTCCAAAGCGTCCGAAATCGTTTCCGGTCCGAGTCGAAGCGAAATTCCATGTTCAATCAAGATTTCTTTCATTTGTGCCCAGCTTACGCCTGCAAGCTCGGCAGCCCTTTCCAGTGATGCGTTTTGGGTTTGATACTGGTAAACCGCCAGCTTTATTTTTAATTCAGGGCGTGAACGTAACAAATGACGCAAGGCATCCTGAATGACTGCATCTTCATTTTGATATAATTGTGCTTCAACAAAAGATCGGGGTGTTATCATTTTCTTCTCCTTTCAGTTACTGTATCACGATTCTCATGGTTTTTCCGAGTGAGCAAGTTTTTTTATCTTGTGCATTTCATGGCCTTACCTCAACCCGCAAAGATGCCGTACTCCAGAATGAAGAAGCCCGTGCCTGTTCAGCGGCTTCAACAGCGAATCCTTTTGCCTGTAGTCCTTTGAACCGGGAACGAAACTCGCCGAAATTCATCTTGTCCCAATCTATCGGCTCGGACGTGACAATGGCTTTGAAATACTCCTGGCCTTCCTCCAGTCGAATTCGCAGATCTATTGCCACATTCTGGCCTTGCTTCAAGTCTGTCCGACTTTTGGGTATGGAACAGGTTTTACCGGGGGGAACTTCGGCGTTTAAATATAATTTCTCTCCAGGGCCTTTATGGAAGTCGTTCTTTTGCGGGTAGAGAATCGAAACCGTGCCGTCCGGCGCTACGTTCAGCAGGGTCAGCCATGCTTTGGATTGTTGAGGTATTTGATCGATTTTATAATACAATGTCACCCGGTCTCCGACCTTGAACCCGGTTTTTCCGGGTTTATCCAGCCACAGACTTACCGCAAAGGGCGCAGACGGATTTTCAAGTGCTGCCAGTTCCCTGACAATGTGAATGCCTTCCAGCGATTTCATGATCTGCCCGATCCTGTCCGATATCAAAGGGATTGTTTTCAATCGTCTGCCTACGGCATTGTGAATTTGGGCTTTTGTGTCCTCGATGTCAACTATGACATCAGGCTGTCGTTCGTCAATTCGGCAAAAATCGCTGTTCTTGATCGCAGCCTTCACCTGTTTTAAAATTTTTCCGGATTGCCCTGTTATCCATACTGCTGTTTTTCCGGTTTTGGCGATTTCCGACGGCTTGGGCAATGGGGTTTGTGAAGATCCGCTAAGGGTCAGCAGGATAAACGGCTGATGCTCCGAGCCTTTAGGGCCGTGAAAAATCGGTTCCTGAATCTTCTCGGGTATTCCGATGCTATGGTTAATGAATTTGCGGGAGTAATCCAGAATCTGTGCGTTCGTGAACACTTTGCCGGGGTTGGCACGCAGCAGTTGCAGGGCGGAGAATGTAAACGCTCCGTTTTTACCGTAGGATAGCGGATATTCATACGCTGATTGAAAATATCGGGCTGCTGCAAAAAACGCATAATCCGGATTCTGGGATTTTATGCGGAAAATACCCCGCACACCTGCATTCCGGACCTGTTCTGGAAAATCGTTTGGGATTTCAAACCTGGTTTGCGAGATGTCCCAGGGCAGTTGTAAATTCCGGCTCACGGCTTTGATTTTGTTAAAATCACGGGTCGCGCCCTGAGAATGACAGCAGTCCAAAAATAGATGAATCTTTCTGTCTTGAAGCGATGATAAAAGAAGGCGGAATTCCGAATCCAGGATCAGGTTTTTGATGGTTTTTGTTTTTGGATTGATTACCGTGTCATACGGAACAAAGGCTTCTGCAAGTTTTTGATATTCCGGCTTACTTGTTTTCACCGGGTCATGATACTGAAATCCGAAAGGGTCGGGCAGTTGATGTCCATGCCCTGAGTATTGAAAAAACACGATATCACCGGGTGAAGTCCCTTTGATCAGCCACGATTGGAAATTGGCGAGAATCGCTTTGCGTGTTGCGTGTTCTTCGGTCAGGATTCGGATGGACGATGCGGGAATGCCTTGCGCTTGAGCCATATAATCCCGCATGTCCAGAATATCGTTCACAGCACCGGATAGTCGTTGAATGTGCGAGTCTGCATTTTCATAATTGATCCCGACCAGAAGCGCTCGGAAACCGGCTTCGACATTGCTTGCCGAAATTGGCAATAAAACCGAAAGAATGACGAGTATAAGTTTTTTCATGGGTTCTTCCCTAAAATTATTGTATTGAATTTTTCAAAATTCGACCAATCCGGAATTTTAGGTGTCTGCGTTCCGTCGGTAAGCTTCCCGACTCTTTTGGCGACATATTCGTAAAGATTGTACAATTTCAATTCTCCATCTTTATTGAAGGCTTTTTCGCTGAAACCTTCGATCAATGCAAGGGTAAATGCGCCGTGTCCCCAGGATGCGTCTTCCCGCGACACCCGGTCGCTGGAACTGGATGACATTACAATCAGATTTTTGCTTTTAGGAATCAGGTCCGTTCCAATCACGTTTCCTGAATAACAGGTGTCTGCCAAAAGCAGGACTTTTACCGGATTTCTTCTCAACAGGTTGATAATCGTTATCCATGATAATCCATTGGCAAAGGCATTGTCCGGATCGCTGTCATGGGCTATGAAATAATAATCCGACTGCTCGTTTTTGCCGTGTCCGGAAAGAAACAGGATGATCAGATCATCGGTTCTTGCGCCACTGATGAATCTGTTCATTTCGGTAATGATGGCTTCCCGTGTAGCCTGCTCATTGGTCAGAATTTTGGTTTTCACTGCCGACCATGCCTTGTTTTTCTGAGCTTTCAAGACTTTCGACAGTTCGGTAACGTCTTTTGCAGGATAGCGCAGGGAATTGATGGAATTTGAATGTTTGGATACGCCGACGCCGAAATAGTAGAGGGCGGGAAGCGGCTTTCCTTTGCGAATGACTGTGCGAGGTGGGAATTTGTGGGTTTTGCCATATTTGTCTTTGGCTCTTACTTCGATGCGATTGTATCCGATAATCAGTGGGGCGTTGATGGTTAAGGTTTTGACTGTTTGTCCTGGCAGCATGGGGCGTACTGCTCTTTTTTCTTTGGACAGCGGAGTGTCGTTTATGAAAAATGCAAGCGCGTCAGGCTGGTTAGAAACATTCTCTACTTTGACTTCAACTTCAATATGCGAAAGTTCGGTTTTGTGGTTTTCGGATGGGGAAGTGAACCAGACTTTAGGGGAGGCTTTTTTAACGATTGTTATCGGTGGTTTTGTTGGTTCGTTTTTTGCTATAGTCTTTTTCTGTCCGGGTTTATGTTTATTTTTTTGTGCAATTGTTATAGATGGTGGTTCGGGTTTTCCACCTTTTAAGGCCAATTGAACCATGTCCGGTCTGAAAAGGGTGGAGCGGTATTTCTCAAGCCATTCAACAGTAATAGAATCGATTCTGATTTTGACGTGTTTGTCACCTTTGGCAGAGGCGCTGTAATAGCCATCAGAAGTAAAGGCGATCCATTCACCACTAGGAAATGCAACCATCTGGACAATTTCCTTTCCTGTGGAAATATCCCAAACTCTGATCGTGCCATCCAAACTCCCAGATAAAGCATATCTGCCATCCGAGGAAAAGATGACGGATGAAACAGATAATGTATGCCCTTTGAAAGTTCTTATCTCTCTGTTAGTTTTTATGTCCCAAAGTTTGAGTGTATGATCCTTACTTCCCGACAAGATATACCAGCCGTTCGGAGAAATAGCTACGGAGTTGACATCATCTGTATGCCCTTTGAATGTTTTTATTGCCCTGCCGTTTTTGTATTTGTATGGCAATGCCCAAGTGCGTTCATTATCAGAATCTCTTTGTGGCCAAATTCTACCTTTAAGCTCCATATCCCATAGTTTGATAGAATTGTCTGTACTTCCTGACACAGCATATCTGCCATTTGGAGAAATAGCGACAGAAATAACTCTTCCATTATGTCCATTGAATTTTTTTATCGCTCCATTATTAAATTTGAAATTCCAAAGCGTAAGACCATACGTGTCCCCGGACAAAGCATGTTTGCCATTCGGCAAAAAAACGATGGAATCAATACCATAACGCCCTTTGAATGTTCGTACCTTCCCGGTTTCAATATCCCAGCGCTTTAAGGTTCCATAATCACCATTAGACAAGACATACCTGCCATCTGGAGAAAATGCGACGGAATGAATATGATGGGTATACCCTTTGAATGTCCTCATTTCCTTACCAGTTGCAATCTCCCAGAGTTTTAAGGTGCCCCCCCGACTCCTCGACACCGTATATCTGCCATTGGGGGAAATGGCAATGGGTACAAAATCATGTTTATCCCCTTTGAATGTTTTTACTTTTCTACCGGTTTTTATATCCCAGAAATCGATACCTCCATATTGATTTTTCGACAAAACACGCTTGCCATCTTGAGAGATTGAGACAGAATTGATCATATCGGGCTTTTTTAATATTAACTCTTTTCCGGTTTCAATATTCCAAAGCTTTAAACCGTTCCCCAAACTCGCCAAGACATATTTCCCTTCTGGAGAAAAAGCGACGGAGTAAACAGTGTCATTATACCCTCTGAATGTTCTTATTTCATCCCCTGTTTCGATGTTCCAGAGTTTGAGGGTGCTATCTCGACTCCCCGATAATGCATATCTACCATCTGAAGAAAAGGCGACGGAGCTAACAGTATCTTCATGCCCTCTGAATGTCCTGATCTCCGAACCGGTCTCAATGTTCCAAAGCTTGAGGGTCTCATCCTGACTCCCTGACAAGGCATACTTACCATCTGGTGAAATTGCAATAGAGGTAACATCATCTTTATGTCCATGAAATGTTCTTATTTCCCTGCCGGTTGAAATATCCCAGAGCTTTAGAAACTCTGAACTCGAGGTACAAATATAATGCTCTCCACTCCCCGACAAGGCATATCTTCCATCTGGAGAAATAGCGACGGAGTTAACTTCCATGTCATGTTTGAATGTCCTTATCTCTCTGCCAGTTGAGATATTCCAAAGTTTGAGGGTTTCATCCCAACTTCCTGACAAGGCACATTTACCATCAGGAGAAAAGACGACGGAGCTTACCACTTCAGTATGCCCCTTAAATGTCCGTATCTCTCTACCAGTCTTAATATTCCAAAGCTTTAGAGTTTTATCAGTATTCCTTCCTCTACGATACTTATCCCCACTCCCCGACAAGGCATACTTACCGTTAGGAGAAACGGCAACGGAGCGAACCACTTCAGTATGCCCTTTAAATGTCCTTATTTCTCTTCCGGTTTTGATATCCCAGAATTTCAAGGTTTTATCCCCACTCCCCGACAAGGCATATCTACCATCTGGGGAAATAACGACAGACATGATATTACCCGAATGCCCATATTGAACAAAAATTTTAGGCGTATCGACAGAAGCCACATCTGCCCATAAAGCCCCTTCACAAATTCCCAAGGTAATAATAATCAACATCATCGATGGAAGATGATTTTTAACTCTGCCAGAAATAATCATTAATGCTTTTGATAAATTCTTATTCATAACATACTACTCCCTCTAATCGTCTTGAACTGGGATTATTGGGGATTTTGAGGATTAACAGGATTGAAATCTTGTAATCCTTGAAATTCCTTGAATCACGCTTCCAACACCCGCTCATACCCTCTCCGGCAACCTCCGCAGCCCCGCATAAGCCAACAACTCATCAAACTCCTCCCGAGCAGACCAGAAAATCCCGTTCTCCAGTGCAAAAACTTCAGCCTCACCGTCAACCCGGCATTTGCAAACAACCACATACGCAAACGAATCGGATCTCTTTCTCTTTTCATCAACTCTCCCTGTGCATAAAACATTTTCAAGACATTCATACCGACTTTCCGTTCTGAAAGCCATTTGCTTTGACAGATCCATTCTTCGCCACCGGCAGCACCCAGCACGTCGATCTCTTTGTCTTTTCCTGATCCGATCCGGTGTCGGTGTTCGATATATACGAACATATCAGGCATTTTCACATCTTTCGTATGATTGAAAAATCTTCCGGGAAGAATTTTGCGCTGGGTGTTCCACAATACCTGGCTCATCTGCACTTCTGCCAGATACCCTTTGTATTCCAGGATCTGTTTCCCTGTTCGTTCGTATTTTTTGATCAACTCGCTTTGGACATTTCGTGATGGCTTGCCCTGCCCTTTACCCATAAATCATACTGGAAAAATTAGCCTCCTTTAAGTACGAATCCTTCACATCGTTTGCATGGGGCGTGCTGTAAAATCGGTCATTCTCCCCCATCCGAAGGTAATCGGCAGTACTGACATGAAAAGAACCTCCAAGGTCAAGTGAAACATTCGGCCCGAACATCACACCTGCGGGATTCAGGAAATAAAAATCAGCATTGAGAATGGTTGATCCAATTTTCCCGTCAATCCATGAAGCATTTCCGCCTGTAACACGGCTGATAATATTCTGAGCAGAATCAGGACCCGAAAAGGTTGCGCTTTCATTGGAATGAATATTGAACTGCTGAAAACTATGGAACAGATTTGCTTCGACTTGTTTTCCGAGTTCGGCCTTGATTTCGTAATTTGGCCTCGACAGGTTCATTTTCTGACCCAGGCTGCCGTCTGTGGAAATACCTTTTGGGTGCGATCCTCCGTCCGCAAAGGCCGAAACTGCAAATCCTGGAATCAGTATAATAAATTGTAAAACTGCCAGGAAACCGGCAAGTGCAAGTTTATTTAAAATTGAAAACATATTAATTTCCTTTTCATACAAATGGTTATCATGACGTGTATTTTTTTTAAACACGGCTTTGTTTGTGAACTCCCGATTACTTTCTTTCCAGCCACTTTTTGTTATCTGTCCAGGCTATATCGTGCTTTTCCAGATATTCAAGGGTATTTTTGAAAAAACCGCCTGCTGAAAAAACAATAAGCACAGCTTTTTTGACAGACTCAAGCTTCATAAGCTCATCTGCTTTTTGCACAAATTCCTCTGCCTCTTTTACGGCAAATTTTGCTTTTCTATTTTTAACTTCCCAGATCAGCGAATACTCATCCTCTTTTGCCCTGGCAAAAATGTCTATCTGAAATTCCGGTTCGTACAGGGGCGGGGAAGTATAAGACCATATGCGTTCATATTCAGTAAATTCAAAAACATCAGGCAGGTTTTGTGTTGTCGATTTGAAAAATTCATTGTTTTTATAAACTTCATGCCTGAGAAGGTGAATAATCAGAAATTCGGCAAATGCTCCTTTGTAACGCCCGTATTCCCCCCGTAGCTGCCTGATCTGCTTCAGCAGTTTCTCTGAACGGGCTTTGTATTCATTTGTAATTTCTTTGGGATCAAAATTTTCGATCTCCTTCTGATATACTCCCCTGAACACCTTGTCAAAAATATTGTCCCTGACCCCCCGGTAATCGAAATTGCTGCTGCCCTGCTCAATGATATCAGCATTTATAAGTATCTTCAGCTTTTTTTCAAGCTCGGAATCGGTCATTTCAAGGTTCAGTTTTTCCCTGATCTCATCCCGTGTAACTTCTCTTTTCCTGTGTTTGGAAAGATACAGCACAATCTTTTTTGCATGAACGTCATTTGATTCTTTTAATGCATATGACACATATTCCATCCATGTGCCTTTAATGCCACCCTCTCTGTGAAGCGTTTCAAATTCCAGGGTCTCAAGCAAGCCCTTTTTATTTGTGAAGTCCTTTCCCTGAAATTTGGAGCGAAAAAGGGAGCCTATATAAAACGGGTTTTCCTCTGTGAGTCCTGCCATCAGAGGGACAATATTCTCCGCAACCGGGGTATCCTCCAAATAGGAATATTTCAGAATCATCTCCACGGTTTCATGTTCGGGAAGTTTTTCAAGGTAGTGAAACAGGAACCTGCCCGGAAGCATTTTTAAAATATCACGGGCTAACCATCCGACCCAACTTCCAGCCACAAGCATGGGGGCGTTTTTATATTCGGCAGTCCCCAGGTAACTTCCGGCAAGGTTTGCAATGCGGTCTTTGCAGGATTTGTCTCTGAAAATATAGCGATTTAAAAACTGGAATTCGTCAATAATCTGCAAAACCCGTTCATCAGTGTGCTCGGCTGTAATTCGGGGCATGTCCCGTGCTATGTCCCACAGAGCGTCGGGATTTTCCTGCCTGTCTGCCAGTTCCGCATCTTCCACCAAGTGAGACAGATAATTCAGATTTTCTTTTTTCAAAGATTTCAGGGCGCGTGAGTAATTACTTTTGGAATAATGAAAATATTCCTGTTTTCTTGTCTTGAATGCAATATACTGATAAACAAAGGTGAGTAAAAAATCCCTGGAAAAATCAAGGAGCCATTTGTCTGTCTCTTTTATCTCGTAGTAAAAGGGAATAATGCTGTCATTTTTCTGAAATGTAAGGTTGTACAGTCTCTGAAGCAGGGCTGTTTTGCCGGTCTTTCTCCGGGAGAGGATTGCCGTACTCTGGGAAAGCTCCGGTTTTATTCTGTCAATCCAGTTAAGGAAATAGGAAAGTTCTTTTTTTCTGCCGGTGAACAGCTCGGGATTTCCGATTCTTTCTTTCAGCCAAATATTCATTATATGCCTCTCTTTTTTCAGAACCGTAGGAACGAAAAATTTTTCGCCCTTACCAAAACAATTACGGTTACATCCAGTTCCCGATCAGCAGAAACGATGCCCAGTATATCGGATGCTCAAACTTTTTATCATCTATAAGCTTTATCTGTGCATTCTGCAATGCTTTTGCCTTTGAAATATTCGTTGTCATGTACTGCTGATAAAATTCCTCAATAATCAGAGATGTTGCATTATCATCATCCACTTTCCACAGGGCGCTTTTCGCTCCTGCCCTTATAGCAACTCCTGCAAGACCAAAGGCTACCCGTTCATCCCCCACGGCTGTTTCACATGCGCTCAATGTCAGCAGATCCAACTGTTTTTCCTGATATTTTTTCAGGCCCATCAGCCTGTCATCGTAAGTCAGAAGAAAAGTGTCTTCGGGCTTATCGCCGAATACAGCGTGCGTTGCCAGATGCACAATGTCATAATCCTGATTTTGCATTTCAGCATCAAGATTTTCGACTGTAAAATTCTGATTCAGCAAAATTTTGCTATCTGTCATGCCTTCGATATCCTGTAATTCATTTCTGACATTTTTCAGGGGCATAAATCCCTGTCTTGCCTCGGAAAGACCGTTGAGCAGTATTTTGCTGTCTCCCTGTCCGGTCTGCCGGGTGTCTGTAAGGCTCAGAGAAGGCACTGTTCCCAGAGCATATTCTTCGACCAGAAACCGTTTCCCGCTGTGCAGGGCAGAAAAGGGTATCAGGCTGAGTGCGCCGTCCGGAATAATGACAAGGGTTTTTGCTTGTCGAGAGGCTAATGCAGACTGTACAGGGCGGATCAGCCAATTGTAGAGCTTTCTGGCATCATTGAGATAATCAGTTACAATGGCTTTCTGATAGAATCCGACAGCCTTTTCAATATCATTTTCCTGCTTTAGCAGTCTGCCTGTCTGCCACTGCCAGCGATGCAGGATTTCGGGGAAATACCCTTGGCGCACATAAAAGATTGCTTTGCGAGTCATCTGATATTCTTCCATTGCCAGTTGAGTGCGGGTTGTATTTATCAGCACTTTTGATTTCAGGTCTGATTTCAGGTTTGGCTTCCCGATATGCCTTCATTGCACCCGAATAGTTTCTGCCTTTTGTGCGGAGATTGCCCAGGTTATTCAGGTTCCTCCTGTTTTATCATTTGGAATTTCCAAATGAATACAACACCTGATGGCAGGGCGGGGTTCCCTTATTATTTGCCAAGAATTTCAGTCAATTCTTTTTTCCGCTTGAGCAGCACCTTTTCCCTGGATTTCAGCTTTCGCAACTCGCTGTTGATTTTTTTCAATTCATTTTTGTTCTTTTTCGTGTCCATATGATTTTCGCCGTATTTTTCAAGGACATACGCTTCGACCTCGCTTCGCAGCAATCGGTAATACGGGTTTCCATGTACGTAGTTCTTTCGGTACTGCAGTTTGCCGCTATCAATTCCTTCGAAGATATCATCTTCGGTAAGCCCATATTCTTTTTGTGCATTTTTGTGGCTGAATGTTCCGCCTTTCATTGTCCATTCAGAACTCATCTGCTTTTTCTCCTTTTTGTGAAACTGGTTTTATCCGGCTTTTCACATGTTGCATCGACAAACGGAAAGTCCTTCAAATTAAAAAACTAATCCAGAAGTCAAAAAATGCTCTCAATTCCTTCAAGTTCAACTGGCATGGATCAATCTTTATTCTTTTCAATGCTGCAAGCCAGGATGGAGTCTGTTTTTTCTTTGATCGTTTTTTTTCATTTTCTTCTCACTTCAGCAATTAAACCCTTTCCCTTCATTTTCCCCGGATTGTCGAAATATGCCGTGCTTAGACCCTTTATCCTCATTCTTCCACAGGCTTGAACTTCATACCCACAAGAGTTGCCAGAAGTACCAGGGCCGTGGAGATGATTATCATCATGATGCCCAATGCAGACAACTGACCCCACAGGCCATCTTCGGCAAAGCGGAATATCTGGACTGCAAGAACTTCGGTGCCAGGTCGTGAGAGTACGACAGAAAGGGTCAGTTCTCGAACAAACATGGTCGCCATGAGTATCCACCCGGAAACGATGCCCGGAATGAGCAATGGGATGACTATACGGCGCATGGTTGTGAACGGGCCAGCACCGCAGACCTGGGAAGATTCCTCCAGATGGCTGTGAACCTGAACGAAGGCACTGGTCAGGGGCCGTACCCCGTAGGGCAGATAAGTGGCTATATAACCAATTAGAAGGGTCCAGATGGTTGCATACAAAGGGGTGCGTACAAAGAACCACATGAATCCCACACCTATGACAATTCCCGGAAAAGAAAAAGACAGAAAGGAAAGCGATTCGAGAAGGCCGGAGGCATGAGAGCGGACCTTGACGATAACGTAGGCCACGAATATGGACAGGGTCACTCCGAGAGTCGCACCGAACACTCCGAGGAACACGCTGTTTTTCAGAGACAATAGAGAGATCGGGTCATTGATCACCTCAATCCAGTGTTTCCAGCTCATCATGGAGAAAGCCTTGGCACTCGGGATCATGGAATAGGGAACCATCGAGGTGTAAAGCAACACCAGTACCGGCAGGACGATGAGGATCATGGACAGGATACCCACAAGACCGAACATGGGATATCTGGCTCCTTTGAGTTCGATCACGGAGGGTCGATATCCACGGCTGGAGATGGTGACGTATTTTTCACTTTCCGAGGTCAGATAGCGATAGACGTAGATCAGCGTGATGGATGTCGCCAGAACGCTCATGCCGATAGCCGCTGCCTTGCCAAAGTCTGCTGCAAATCCGGTGGCGATAGACTGGTAGATGTGGGTAGCCAGAACGTAGATTCTCCCGGGCATGCCGATAACCGAAGGCACGGCAAAAGAGGCCAGACTTCGAACCAGCGACAGGATGAAGGCGGCCAGGATCGCAGGTCTCAACACGGGCAGAGTCACTCGAAACAAAGTACGGAGGGTGCTTCCACCGCAGACTTTAGAGGATTCCTCCAGGGAGATATCAAAGGATGCCATAGCCGGCGCAAGAATGAGGTAAGCGATGGGAAGATCGAGAAGCCCCTCGACAAGAATCATCCCCGGCAGGGAATAGATATTTATCGCCAGATTCTCCAAACCTGGAATCTGGCGCAGAAACAGGTTGATCAGTCCGTTGGACGGATTCAACAGGAGTACCCAGCTCACAGAGAACAGGATGTGCGGGATCATCATCGGAATGATGGAGATGATCCTGAACATAAATTTGAAAGGGATGTCCGTGCGCGTGTTCAGATAAGCCAGCAGAAGTGCAAGACCTGTGGCCACAAAGGATGATCCGAGTACGAAAATTATGGTATTGAGGATGATCCCGCCCAATTCGGGATCGGTGTAGCCCTGTATGTACTTGTCCAGGGTGAATTCGCCAAAGGCTCCCAGGCCCGTGGAAAAGCTCCCGAATATCAGCATGACAACGGGACACACGGTCAGAAAGCCAACAAGGGCAATCAGGGCCGGTGTCAAGACAGATCGTTTATTGACCATTGTTTTTTCCTTTCTTACCTGATGACCAGCAGGCAATGGTCCGGGTCAACAGCGAAATTGGCACTGTCCCCCACCCTGATATCGGAATCCGGCTCGGTTTTTATAAAGATCTGCGATTCACGAATTTTAATTTCGCCTTCAAAGGCTTCACCGATGAAAACCAGTGATTCGATTTGTCCGTTGAAGACATTCTGTGCCTCACTTGCGCCGCCCCGCTTCAGACGAATGAACTCAGGGCGCAGACAGAGAGTCACGTTATCTCCGGGGTTCAAGTCGGCCCGCTTGCGGCAGGCAAAGCTGCCGATGGCACAGTCCACCTTGGTCACAGATTCCTCCTGGGCTGTCACCTTTGCCTCAATCAGGTTTGTGCGACCGATGAAGTCGGCAACAAATCGGTGGTTGGAGTTCAAATAAATATCCCGAGGTTCGCCCATCTCGACAATCTGCCCGCCGTTCATGACCGCAACGATGTCAGAGAGCGACAATGCCTCTATCCGGTCATGGGTCACATAAATCGCAGTGATCTGAAGTTCGGTCAGAAATATACGCAGATCTTTGCGTGTTTCTTCCCTGAGTTTCGCATCCAGGTTGGAAAGCGGCTCGTCAAAGAGGATGACCTTGGGTTCAGCCACCAGAGCACGGGCCAGGGCAACCCGCTGCTGCTGCCCTCCGGAAAGTTTGGTTGCCGGTCGATCCTCAAAGCCCTCCAACTGCACAAAGCGCAGCGTCTTTTCGACCTTGCTGCGGATGACATCCTTGGGAACTTTGCGGGTCTGAAGGGGATATGCAACATTGTTGAAGACATCCATGTGCGGCCAGATGGCGTAGGTCTGAAAAACCATGCCAAGCCCCCGGTTTTCCGTGGGAACGAAGATATTCTCCTCTGTGGATAAAACCGTATCCTCTCCGATTTTGATTTCACCGGTATCAGGGGCTTCCAGACCAACGATGCATCGCAGCAGAGTGGTTTTACCACATCCGCTCGGACCGAGAAGGGTGAAAATCCGGTTGGCAGGAATAGACAAACTCACGTTGTCCAGAGCCTTTATGGTCTTGCCACCGGAGTAATAATATTTACTGAGATTCGTGATCTTGATTTCCATAAGCAATTCAGCGTGTCTATTTTTTGAAGTGTGTCCGGTTTTTGAAGTGTGTCCGGTTTTTAAAGTCTGTCCGTTTTTAAAGTCTGTCCGTTTTTAAACTGTCCGGTGCTGACAACCTGCCCGATTTTCATCCATCATCGGGCAGGCTGAAATTATTGTTCAATGCAATTTAAATATTTTCTTGAACATGGTGCCATAGCTGCTGATTTCTTTTTCAGACAAGGTCCGAATGGGGATCACCTTCGCCTTGTCCATGCCGTCGATGGGTGGAAAAACACCAGGGGCCAGGACATATTCGCCTACCTCGGCAGACAGCTTGGCCATGGCCTTTTTGGTCAGCCAGAAGTCCATGAACAGCTTTGCAGCATTCGGGTTTTTGGCACTGGAAGAAATGGCAATGCCGCGAGGCGTTCCCATCAGAGGCTGTTCCAGCCTTGCCCAGTCGAGAGGGGCCGGAGCCTTGGTGATTATGTACTTGGGCATGGAGATAGCGATGTGTTTTTCGCCGCTCTCGACAGGTGCAGGTGTAGGACCGAAGGATTTGACGAGCATGGGCCTGTTGGCTGCCAGTCCTTTGAGAAACTCCATCCATTTATCTTCGGATTTAAAGACATTTTCCTTCAACCCGACCAGCCATGAAATGGTCGTGGCATGGGATGCCGGGTTGGCCATGACAATTTTGTTCTTCCACCTGGGATCGGTCAGGTCCTCATAGCGTTTGGGAGCATCGGCTGCTTTGACGAGTTCCTTATTGTAAATCAGTCCCACATATTCGATTCCGAAAGTCTGAATCTGATCGTCTTGCCGGGTCCAGGCAGGATAGTCGGCAGCGGAAGCGGATGTGTAAGGAGCCAGGACACCTTTGGCCTTGAGCATCTGCATGACCGGCAGGGGAGCCTGCAATACATCTGCCATGAGTTTGCCTGCCTGGTACTCGGTCAGGACAGTGGCCAAAAATTTGGAGGTGGAGATACGTGTATATTTACCCGCAAGACCGGTTTGTGCGTTGAAAACATCCATGATCGGCGCAATGGCCGTCATGTTCGCGTAAAATGAAACCTGCCCCTCAGCTTTGGCTTTCTGCACAAGGTCGGAATCCGCAGCAAACGCCGAGGGAACAATAATCAGAGCCAAAAATACAATCAACAGCCTTTTCATCGGTAAACCTCCTTTAGTGAGGGAAGTCAGAGAAAATATTTTGCCTCTTTTGCTTGTATTCTGTCCTGTATTCTGACGCTGCTGCAAATGGTGAAAATTTTAGATATGCTCTCTTTGCAGTGTCTTGAATACAGACCAGAATCCTGCACAATCCAGGGTATGCTATTTTCTTCTGGCATCCCTGATGCCTTAAAAAAAACAATAAATCAATCAATTCAGTCCGTGATTCTTATTGAAATCATTTAATATGTCAATAAAAAAATCGAAAACCAGGACTTCCCGATTTTGAGTGATTCCACGCCAAATAAATCTACGCGAATACAGAAACGGAATCGGCGTGCCAGTGTCAAAGACCACCGGTCTGTGTATCATGGCTTTCTCCTTGAATATCCGTCATTGAGTAACCGATTTTCAAGGTAAATGATAGATGATTCACTCCGTAAACCCTTTTTCCTTCATTTTCTCTGGATTGTTGAAACGTGCCATGCCGGTTTTCATTTTCCTGAAATCGAGTTTTTCGTAAAATACTTCTTTTCCGGGTGTTGCGTACAAAATCATGTTACATGAGGGGAGCCGTGACATAATGTTTTCCATGATCGTTTTTCCCAGGCCCATTTTCTGAAATTCAGGAATGACGGCAACATCATAGACAGCCGCCTGATAAGCTCCGTCGGAAATGGCCCTGCCAAAACCGATCATCCGGTTTTTATGATATATGAAAACCGTGACTTGACTGTTTTCAAAGGCTTTTTTATGCAGGTCGGGTTCGTAAAAGGCCATTCCGACGAGTTTGAGCGTGTCGGACACCGTTTGCCAGTCCACGTCCGAGCATTCAAATTTTATTTCCATATCCATAAAAAATCCTCCAACGGTCATGACGGTAACGGTTTCTGCAAACCTCGGCGCACGGATTCGGCAAGCCCCTCGGATTTCCGGAGTTGATCTATCTGGTAACGATGGATAAGCACCAGCAATTCAAATTGTTCGTTGGCAGTCAATCCGGATACTTTTCCCCGTGACTGAAGCTCGCCCAGTCGCTTATTCTGAACAGTATCCATTTTCAAATCAGCCAGTTCCACAACTTCAGCATCAGAAAGGCTTTCCGCTGGTGGAAAACAATCACGATTCAACAATTCTTCCGCAACAGCGACCTGTTTCTCCAATTCTTCCGGAGACTCGGTAAAATAAGGGATATAGTTTTTTGACATCATTTCTCTCAATTTGTCACTAAGCAAATTTTCCGGGACATCCATGATTCCCAGCAAATCCTTTGGCAATTCTATGCTGATGGTTACAGTGTTCATTCCTCCTCTCCCCCTCTGAACCATGATTTAAAGGATGAAAGGATTACATGATTCAAGCCATCAGGAAATCCTTTCATCCTTTCAATCATGGTTCAGGTTCGTGTTAATGGTCGATAAAAAAATCATCTCCCATTTTGTAAAACCCTTTTCCTCCGATCACGATTCTCCAAGTACCTCCCGAACCACGGCTGCCATCTCATCTGGCAAATTGGATAAATCCGGGTTTTTGTCTCCTGTAAGTATCGCCTTGAGTACCTGACCCAGGGCTTTTACTTCCGGTGCGGGTTCCGTTGTCATATGATCGGCTGTCTGCATCAATTGTTCCTTGATCTGGGGTGGAACATCGGGACCGGATGCGAGGGATGTCATTTTGATCAGGTCTGTCAAGGACATTTCCTGCTGTTGGCCTGATTGGCTTTGCGGTTGCTCTTGTTCGGGTGCGGTGGGTTGTGATTCTGCATTATCTATTTTTTCGAAGGGGCTTTGGCCATTCAAGAGGGATAATACGGCAAGGATGATGGCCCGGGTTTCGTAAGCAGTGTTTTCCGTCAGAATTTTTTCATCTCGTTCACCCGCCCAAATACGTTCTATCGCCTCAACAAAAAATTTATCTTCTTCACTCCATTGACCAAACAAGCCCTTCACCTGCTGCTTCGCCTCTTCATTCCCCTCACATCCGGCCACAATCGCCTCTATCACCGGTTTGAACTGCTGTAAAATCCGGGCAACCTGATGCTCCGCTTCCGCAACTCGTCCTGCCTGTAGAAGCGAATCCCCTTTCTGGTTTTGTGTCAAACATTCAGTTTTACTCAATTTTTTTCCTTTCTGGATATGCCCTTCCAGTTTTTCCAGACGGTCTTGCCCATGCCTCCGCCTTGGTATAGTCGAAACAGAGACTGTTCGACGGGTTTATTTTTATCATCCTGGTAAAATTCATGAATTTTGGCCATTCGAATCCATACTGGAAATCACGGACGACAACAATTTGTCGCAGTCGTTTTTGGATTGGGTGAGTTTGGATTCTAACTCATCGCAGATGGTCATGAAGTGGGTAATGCTATCTACAATGCGATTTTGTTCATTTACTGGAGGGAGCGCTACAAAATAAAGCGATAATTGTTTTCCTGTGAAGTGTTTAATTGTAGCTCCAGTAAAGTATTTGGCCAATATTCCAGATTGAGCATCTGCCAGAATTCTATAAAGAAGAAACCAAGTTGATATATCCCCAAAAGGGCGGACACGATGAATCGCTTTTTGAAACATCATTTCTTTGTCATCCCAAGGCCAGATAGCACATCGACCGGGTTCACCGCCCTCGCAAATTAGTAAATCTCCCTTTTTAATTTTAAATTCCGATAATTCATTTTCTTCAAAACGCATTTTTTTAATATCATTTAAGTTGAATCTGAGCCATTGAACATTTATGTTACGAAGATACGGATAGAGTTTTCCTTTATTTTTAGCTTTATCAAGCATTTTACCTAATCTACTTTCAACAATATCTCCCAACCTCACCCATTCCCAGTCCTCCGGCAACCCATACGGAACATCCTCCGCATCCACTGGCGGCAGTGCTTTCCTTTTCTTGATCTTCCCATCCTTGATCAACCGCCTTTTTTCCGCCTTGATCCGCTTCAAAAGCTCGGAAGCCGGTTCATCATTCGGGTCCTGGGGTACAAGTTTTCCCTGAACAGCCAGTTGCAGGATGGTCTGGCGCAGTTTGTTGACATCTTCCGGGTGGTCAAAAAGCATGTCGAAATGATCCCGGATCAACTGCCACAGATCGGCGAATTCATCGGGGGATTTGGCATCCGTGAGTTTGCTGAGGGCGGTTTGGCTCAACTTTTCCCGGTGTTGGGAGGCTTTTTGCTTGCGGGCTTCCAGTTCGTCGAGGAGGGTCATGAGATGGTCGATTTTTTTTATAATGCGGCATTGTTCGTTTTCTGGCGGTAGAGGTAATGCCAATGATCGTAGTGAAGTTCCATTGACATTTGGTTGACCTGTTCCCATACTTTTCTTGTACAATTGACTCCAATAAAGCGATGATTCAAGGAATGCTTTAAAATAGCGTCCTACAATAAATCTCGTTAGGACAATCCGAATTAAATATGATGCAAAAACAGCATCGACTCCAATATCTTCGACAATATACGACTTACCAATTGTACCACCTGTCCTTGCAATCAATATATCGCCATTATTAAGCGAGTATGATTCGAATTTAACCTTATCGATTATACATCCGGGAACATTTTCCCAATCAACTTTTCCATTCTGAATATCGGTAATCCTTAACAATCTAATTTCTTTAATATTTTGATTCGCCGAAGCTGTATAGCCATAATGAACGTTTATTGCAACATTATCGACATTCACCCACTCCCACCCTTCCGGCAGTTCATAAGGCACCTCCCCCACATTCATATCCGGTAAAGCCTTCCCCTTCCGAATCTTCCCCTCCTCAATCAACCGCTTCTTCTCCGCCGCGATCCGCTTCAACAACTCCGAAGCAGGTTCATCATTCGGGTTCTGGGCCACAAGCTTTCCCCGAACCGCGAGTTGCAGGATCAATTCCCGCATTTTTGGTATAGCGCCGGGAGCTTCCATGAGCAGGTCGAAATTGTCGAACAGCAATTCGGGAGTCATCATTTTTTCCCCTCCAGGGCCTGCATCAATTCATGCTTCAGCCTGTCCCGGATCTGTGACACATCTGCCAGCAATTCCCGATATTCGGTCAGCATCTCGGCAGGATCACCGTTTTCCTCTTCTTCCACATGGGGGTTTTTGATATCCAGGTTGTAATTTGCGGCCTCAATCTCTTTGGCTGAAACCTTCCACGCGAACTCGTTCTCCTTTCGCTTTTTCCACCATTTCTTTTCCGGCTCGAACTCCTCAATACGCAAAGGCTTTGTCTTGGAATAGGACTTGTAGCCCGCTGGATACGGATGCTCGTAATACCAGACATCTTTGGTGGGTTTTCCCTTTTGGAAAAAAAGGAGATTTGTCTTGATGCCGGTATAGGGACTGAAAACCCCGTTTGGCAGGCGCACGATAGTGTGGAGATTGCATTCGGTAAGGAGCCGTTCCTTGATCCGGGTTTTTACACCCTCACCGAAAAGAGTGCCGTCGGGCAGGACGATACCGGCCCGGCCTTTTGGCTTCAGGATATGCATGATCAGGACAAGAAAGAGGTCTGCTGTCTCCCTGGTCTGGTATTTTTTCGGGAAATTTGTCTCGATACCGTCTTCTTCCATACCGCCGAAGGGCGGATTTGTCACCACCACATCCACCCGGTCTGTTTTGGAATAACTTCGCAAAGGCCGGGCCAGGGTGTTGTCATGGCGGATCTGGAGCGGCACGTCGATACCGTGAAGGAGCATGTTGGTGGTGCATAGAAGATGGGGCAGAGGCTTTTTTTCCACACCGAAAACAGAATCCTGGAGCCGGGCTTCGTCTTTCACCGATTTGACATATCGATTCCGGATATGTTCGATGGCCGAGGTTATAAACCCGCCCGTGCCGCAGGCCGGGTCCATGAAAGACTCTTTGAGCTTTGGATCGACCCGGTCAACCATGAATTGTGTAACTGCTCTGGGAGTGTAATATTCCCCGGCATTGCCCGCGCTTTGCAGTCCTTTCAGGATCTGCTCGTAAATATCACCGAACAGGTGGCGGTCTTCAGAACTGTTGAAATCTATCTCGTTGAGCTTGTTAATCACCTGGCGGATCAAAGTGCCTGATTTCATGTAATTGTAGGCCCCTTTGAAAATCTCCCGGAGCAGCAAGGCCCTTTTGTCGGATTCATCGGAAACGGACAGTTCCTTGAGGCCGGGAAACAGGCCATTGTCGATGAAACCGAGGAGTTCCTCCCCGGTCATTCCTTCGGGATCGGCGGCCCAGTTGCGCCAGCGCCAGGATTCCGGCAAAGGGCCTTTATAATCGTCTTCTATCAGTTCCAGTTCCTGTTCCCGGTCATCGAAAATCTTCAAGAAAATCATCCATACCAGTTGGCTGATGCGCTGGGCATCCCCGTCAACGCCAACATCTTTACGCATAATGTCCTGGATGCTCTTTATCGTGGTGGAAAGATTCATATCACCTCCGGCAGAGCGGAAATATTTTTACGTCCAGCGGTCGATTTTTTGTCGTGATTGCGGTCATGCTGCTTCATAAATTTTGTTTTCCAATTCCTGTAAAGCGTTTTGATACTCTTTTTTTCCGCCAAAACTTTTTACAATTTCCACGGGAGTACCGATTTCGTTTATGGGTGACAGGCGCAGGATACCCATTTCTTCCAGATTTTCGACACCCTTGTCGGCATATTGTTCAAGCAATGCATCCAGTACCTGCCGGGCCTTTTCACCGTATTTTGTGAAATAATCCCGCTTTTTCACGTTTTCGGCCCTCTCCCGACGTGTCAGGGGCGGGCGATCATATACCACATGACAGATTAAATCGAAAGGATCATAATCCCGGCCCACGGCTTCGGCCAGGGGATCGAAAAGCACGCCAGTCTCTTCCAGTTCCCGGATGACGGCTTTTTTACGGTCGGCAGATGACCACCGCTTTACAAAATCGTCCATTGTATCGAAATCCGCCTTGACCGTGGTTCGGGTATAATCTTTGATGGATTCGGTGACGAGCTTTCCATCCTTGCCGTAATATTGAACCCGTTCGGCCACCACCACGACTTCCACATCATCGACATAATACTTCACCCTGCCCTGTTCGGACTCAAAATCATCGCCAGGCGGATCTCCCGGATCGATGACAGTCTCATCATCGGGTATTGTATCCGGTTCGGGTTCCGGTTCAGGGGGAATCGGCGGATCGTCCATGCCCGGTTCATAGACCTGGACAGGATCACCGTCGAATTTGGAGTCCGCGAACAATTCCGTGGCTTTCTTGAAATCCATGATAGTGAAATAAAATTTTCTGTGTTCCTCGTTGATCCGGGTGCCACGGCCGATGATCTGCTTGAACTCGGTCATGGACCTGATGATGCGATCCAGGACAATGACTTTACAGGTCTGGGCATCCACCCCTGTGGAGAGCAGGCGGGATGTGGTGGCGATGACCGGGTATTCACTTTCCGGGTCGATGAAATCGTCCAGTTCTGCTTTGCCTTCCGTGTTGTCACCGGTCATGCGGACAATATAGCGGCGGTTTGCCTTTGCCAGGTCCGCGTTTTCGTTGACAAGCGCCTGGCGCATACGTTCAGCATGATCGATATCTTCGCAGAACACGATAGTCTTTTCAAACCTCGAACCGGCTCTCAACAATTCAGACACTTTTGCCGCCACTATTTCGGTACGCAGATCCAGGACGAGATTCCGGTCGAAATCCTTTTGATTGTAAATCCGGTCTTCGATCATGTTGCCGTACTTGTCCAGCTTACCTCTTTCCGGCCGCCAGCCGGCAAGATCCCGATCCAGATCGATACGGACAACCTTGTATGGGGCCAAAAAACCATCTTCGATCCCCTGTTTCAGGGAATAGGTATAGACAGCATCTCCGAAATAATCGATGTTGGACACATACTTTGTCTCTTTTGGTGTGGCAGTCATGCCGATCTGGGTAGCGGATGCAAAATATTCCAGGATCTCCCTCCACGCGGAATCTTCGGCAGCGCTTCCCCGATGGCATTCATCAATGATGATCAGATCGAAAAAAGAGGGTGAAAATTCCCTGTAAATATCAAGAGATTCCTCGGTTCCGGTAACCGCCTGGTACAAAGCCAGGTAGATTTCAAAGGATTTATCGACAGTCCGATTCCTGATCTTGGTCATGGCCGCGCCAAAGGGCTTGAAATCGTTTATCATGGTCTGATCTATGAGGATGTTCCGGTCTGCGAGGTATAAAATCCGCTTTTTGGTGCGGGATTTCCAGAGCCGCCATATGATCTGGAAAGCCGTGTAGGTCTTGCCCGTGCCGGTGGCCATCACCAGAAGAATCCGGTCCTGGCCCTGTGCGATGGACTCGATGGTCCGGTTGATTGCGTTGAGCTGGTAATATCTTGGCTTCTTGCTGCCGGTATCCGTGTAATAATCCTGGGTAACCACGGACAAATGCGTACCATCCAGCCCCTTGAAAACGCGATACCGCTGCCACAGATCTTCCGGAGACGGAAACCGGTCCAGAGGAATTTCCTGTTCCACCCTGCCCTTTTTTTTCGTTTTATCGTGAAAAACGAACGCATCCCCGTTGGAAGCGAATACAAAAGGCAGATCCAGGATTTCGGCATATTCGAGAGCCTGCTGCATACCCGCTCCCACGCTATGCCTGTTGTCCTTTGCCTCGATCACGGCAATGGGGATATTGGGTTTGTGATAGAGGATATAATCGGCCCGTTTGACCTTGCCCCGTGTTGTCAAGTTCCCTCGGACGATCACCCGGCCCGCGGTGAAGGTGACTTCCTCCCGGATCTGGGTCTTGACATCCCATCCTGCATCTGCCAGGGCCGGGGTAATATATTTGGTACAGATATCCCGTTCGCTCAGTCTTTTTTTATTCATAAAATCTCCCCGGTGGAATTTTGTAAAACCCTTTTCCTTAAATCACGATTCTCCAAGCACTTCCCGAACCACGGCTGCCATTTCATCCGGCAGGCTGGATAAATCCGGGTTTTTGTCTCCTGAAAGTATCGCCTTGAGTACCTGACCCAGAGCGTTTACTTCCGGAACCGGTTCCCCTGCCATATGGTGGACAATCTGCATCATTTGTTCCTTTATTTCGGGCGGCGCTCCACTGCCGGATGCGAGTACGGCCATTTCGATGAGATCCGTCAGGGATATTTCCCGCTCTTCTTCCGGCCATTCCTCCGTCTCCTGTTCGGCCCCGACTGATTCTTCCGTATCGATATCTTCGAATGGGTTTTGCCCTTTCAGGAGGGACAATATGGCAAGCACTATAGCGCGGCTGCCCAGATCTATATCCCTGGCCAGCACCATCTCGTTCCGCTCACCCGCCCAGATTGCTCGAATGGCATCCTCGATCCGCCAACCGCCCTTCCTGAAACGCTCGAAAGACTTGTCCACCGTCCGCTTCGCACCCTCATTTCCCACACAAGCTGCCACCACGGCCTCTATCACCAGCTTGAAATCCTTCAAAAGCTTTGAAACCTGCGGCTTTACACCCTCGGAAAACTCATCCTGGCTTTTTTCGGATTTCTGCCGCCATGTATCGACTTTTTTCGAATCACCTTTTTTGTCCGCTATCTGGGCAAGGATTTCAAACGGCTTCCATGTCTCCGTCGAAGTTTCGAGTTCTTCATTGATTTTCCTGGCCCTGAGAGCATAGGTTTCCGCCTCATCCAAACGATCCTGTTCGAGGCAGATACAGGCGAGGTTGTTGCAGCAAAACGAAATTCCCGCGGAATCGGAAAGCGTTTCATCGAGTTCGAGCGCTTTCAAATACCACTTCTCCGCATCGTCCAGCCGCCCTGATTCTTCGGTCACATCGGCAAGCTGCTGCAGGCTCTGCGCGAGTTTCGGCAAATCCCCGATTCGTTCATATATGAACATAGCTTCATGATAACATTGATCCGCGTCATCCCAATTTTCCGATTTTTCATGAACCGTTCCCAACTCGTACCAGTAGGCGGCTTCCTGCGGGGGATCGTCCAGTCGTTGACAAATCCTCAAAGCTTCGCTTATTTTTTCAGCCGCACCTTTCAGATCATCCTGCATCATGGCAATGGTTCCGAGACGACCGAGAACGACACTGATACCCCGTTGCTCGTCATTCTCCCGAATCACATCCAGACTTGTTTCATAATGCATTTTTGCTTCGTCCAATTGACCGATATCTTTCAAGTTATCAGCCAAATCAGCATGGGAATACCCCACCATTCTTTCAGCATCCGACCTCTTTCCGCTCAACCCCTCGAACACGTCTATGGCATCTCGATGCCGTTCGATGGCCCGGGTATGAAGCCCTTGTGCTGTGAGGCAGCGGCCCGATCCGACAAGGGCCATGCCATAATCATACTCTCCATCATAATCCGCACCTGCCTCGAAGCTTTCCAGCAACCTCTGAAAAACCTTTTCCGCGTCCGCTGCCCTGCCTTCCTGTAAAAGCGCCTCTCCCTTCCTGATCTGCATCAAAAACTCCGCATTGCTCAATTTTTCCTTACGGGAGTTCAACTTTTCCAGATTTTTCACGATGCCATCCCGCTCCTGCAAGCGGCCCAGGTCTTCTAAAAACCGTTCGAGACATATTCCCAATTCCATAATCCTTTCCGATTCCCCAGCTCGGATGCACAGGTACAGGGCGTATTTCATGTTGGGTATTTCCCGGGCGATTATAGAGCGGATTAGGTCGGGAGTCCGGGACTCGTTTTTAAAGAGGAACTTTGCAAGGCCGCAATAGTGCTTCCGATATTGTGCTTCCAATTCCTGTCTCCGATCTTCTGCCAACAGCCGGGCCAGCCAGGGAAGGAGAATAGGGTGGAAGTGGAGGAAGGGGGAGGCCGCGTCGGGAATCGATTCCACGGTGACCAGGGCAGTGGATTCCAATTCAACACGGGCACTCTGCCATAATTTTTTGTCCATGCCAGTGATCGACAGCAAATTGTTTTCCAGCACCCCTTCTTGAAACACGGCCAGATCCGGCAGGCCGTCAGACACACTCAAATTTTCCAGTGAAACGGGATTCGGGTACTCTTCGGATGTGATACCAATCGAGGGTTCGGCCATTGTCGGCTCCTTTATGGGCTGATGATAAAAATCAGGATGGAATGAATTCATTTATCCATTTGACGTAAAGCTTCCTCAAGAACCGGTAAGCGTAACCTGTCCTTCGGGTCTTTTGAGTCGCGTTTAAGTGAAACAATCGCAGCGAGATCGAGAACATGAACGACGCGTCCTTGAAACTCGAACTCGACTGCATCCGATATCAATTCTTCAAAACCACATCCTTTTTCTATTACTGCCAGAATATCGAGAGGTCCGAACCGGGTTGTCAACAACACATGTCCTTTTCCTTTCAGATATTCCTCCGTCGGTTTCATGATTTTGTCGTCGGGACGGCGCAGGTAAGCCCCAATTGATGCCAAAAAATCCATCAATTTATCGATATTTTCATCTGTCTGACGGTGTACGATATCCAGATCGAAGGTAGTGACCGGAGCGCCCTGGGCAACAGCGGCCACCCCACCAACGATAATGAACTCAATGCCAGCGCCTTTCAGCCCCTTGATAAGAGCGCCCAGATCCATTTCAGGTGATTTTTCGTTTTTTGAAGGCATTTCTCAACTCCAAAATCGCTCGTACTGCGTTATCATTGGCACGTATCCGTTCTTCAGGTGTCAATTTTAAAAACATTGCAACCAGATCCTTGTCTACTTCTATCCGATTCTCTTCTTGTTCATCTTCATCCGGAATCACATCTTTTCTGTCCCGATGTAAATGATCGGGAATCTGTATCATCGGTATTTGTCGAGTAGACATAATATGGTTCCTCCTGTTTTATCATTATACTGTACTGGTGGTTAGCCTTTGCACGGGCTGGATTGTCCAGCTTGCCTATATTAGCTTTTCTTGGCGCACTCATTTTGCTCTCCAAAATATTTGTTCTGTATTGTTCTTCAATGAAGATATTGACTTCGATCCTGTCATTATTCATAAACCAGGCATCCTGCAATGAGATTCTTGCGCCAGAGTTCTCCCAGAAAATACCCTCTCAACAAATATTTCAACTCCGCTGTATTCAACCTGTTGAATTGTGAAGCCCCGTTATCCCGCATGATTACGATTATATCCTCAGCATTGAATAACCGATCAAAGCCGGAGACTGAGTCGATACAATCACCTGTGATCTTTCGGAAGCGGCATTGATCAATTCGGCCAGAATTTCTATTGCAAAACGAACCTTTTGGTCTGACAAACATGTGGGAATGACGTGAGTGTCGTTTTTCTCCATACACTTTTTTAGGAATGACTGTGTTTCATATTCTGTACATGGACACTTTCCGTCTGATCCTATAAAAATTGCAATGAAGGATAATGGAGAAGAAATTCTTTCAATCCCTTTTTTAAACTCCAGAAGCCGCCTGTAATCCGTATTATGGTGATGGTACAGGTGCAGGATGCGGTGTAATCCCCGTTTTTCGTGGTAAACTTGACCGGATATGTGCCAGCCTGCCCCATGCTGGTGTCCAATCAAACCAGCCGACTCCTGATCCATCATCAACAAATGATGCTCCGGCAGGAACAGACGATGAGGTGGAAACAGGTATGGTATTGCCCGCAATGCTTGCTTCCACGATAAAGCTGAACTGGGTTCCTTCTCCTCCGAACCGGTCAGGTACAGACTCATCATAAGAGCCGCTCTTCTTCCCGAAGCTTCAACAGAAACGACGCTATGCCTCGTTTCTTGAACAATGGATTGTTTAAATTGTGCTGCAATTGTCTTGTATTTTTTTTATAATATCTGAATTTGAATATTTTTTAAGAAGTATATGCCATGATTCTTTCCATATTAATATTTCAGAAGGTTCAGTTGCGATAAAATTGATATTACCTTTTTTATTTGAAACCCAGCAGACATCCATGTTACCATCTGAGTAACATAATTCAAATTTATTATTTCCACGTTCTACCGATACTTTGCCATAGCCGGCGCAAGAATGAGGTAAGCGATGGGAAGATCGAGAAG
>JAUCGE010000240.1 GCA_030377965.1 Desulfobacterales bacterium HSG16 | reverse complement strand
TTTTTCCTCATCAGACCCCGATGCGCTTTGCAGCTTGCTCATAAAACCGGCCACAGTGGTATTTTCCAGGGCTATTCCTTCAATTTTTATATTAATTAAAGTCTTAGGTGGCTTGGGTTTTTCTTTCTTGTCCTTTTCCTTCTTTTTCTTTTTCTTTTTCGTTGATTTAGGCGCTTTTTTGATAATCGTTTTAGCTTCCAGATTGGTAATCCACATTCGATTTTCCACAACCAAACGTGTCATTGACTCCATAAGCAGGAAAGCTTCGTTCCGATTATACTCAAGCCTGGATATAACTGCCAGTTTTTCATTTAAAATCTTTAGTGTTGCCCTGAGTTTTTCCACCTTTTTCGCAATTCTATTATACCTGATGACTTCGCTTTTCGTACTTGCAATTTTTCCCTCAAGAGTTTCAATATTACCCTGCAGGTGAAGATGATACCAGAAAAGCCCACTGGTTACGGCTACCATCATGACTATATAAATCAATACTTGATTCAGAACACCTTGTTTTTTCTGTTCATCGCGAAATGGAAGAAGATTTATTCGTATCATTTGTCATTCAGCCTTCTCAATGCCAGCCCCATGCAGATTGCAGCCTGGGGGGATACACGTTCAAGATACGCAGGATCGAAAGTTCCTCCGAGAAGAAAATTTTCAAATGGATTGATCATTTGAACATCCGAAGATGTTTCTTCAGCAAGAAGTTGACGAAACTGAGCGATATTCGCCCCCCCTCCGCTCAATATAATTTTCTTGATATGTTCTCCATGATATGTGGTATAGAAAAAATCAAGAGCTCTTCTGACTTCTGAACACCAGTCGGTAACGATTGAAGATACAATTTCAATCAGATCCTTTTGTGCAATCTGATCTGATTCGCCAGAGTGGTATAATTGTTCAGCTTCTTCCATAGATCCGCCGATCTGGGATGTTATCTGCTGGCTGATCTGAGAACAACCCAGGGTAACATCTCGTATCAAAACAGAATAATCTCCTCTCAATATATTGAGAGTAGTCTTGTTTGCACCGATGTCAATCAAAGCTACATTATCATCTGTCTCGTAATTGGCTTCATAAATATTCTGAAGAGCAAACGCATCCACATCAATTATCTTTGGGGTCAATCCGGCCATATTGATCAAACGAACGTAATCGTCAACAACTTCTTTTTTGGCGGCTACGAGCAGAACATTCATCTGACCAGGATCAGCTTCGTCTTCCCCCATTATCTGAAAATCAAGATTGACATCACTGATATCAAAAGGAATATATTGCTCTGCCTCAAAATGTATGGTCTCCTGAAGCTGATCTTCCGGCATTGTCTGGACAGTTATAGGCTTGACAATAATGGAATATCCGCCGATGGAGACAGCTACGTTTTTTTCCTTTACTTTGTACATCTTGAAAAGCTTGCGTATGGCATTGGCAACTTCTTCCGGATTTTTAATCGCTCCGTCTTCAATCAGCCCCGGAGTAATGTCATTCATGCCGAACTTTTTCAGGGTATATCCTGTATTGGATTGAACGACCTCCGCAACTTTTAGCGTTCTTGATCCAATATCAAGACCCACGATATTGATTTTCTTTTTTCCGAATAGCATGAGATAGCTTTCAATGTGATGGCAGCCAAACCTGCTCCATCAAATTCCAAAATGGTTTTTACACATAGAACAATGCTGTATTAATGATAAGTTTATCAAAAAGCATGTTCGGATGTCAACGGAAATAACTCTTTACCTTGACTTTAATCACCGGTTTCCATATACCGCCCAATAAGTTACAAAGATTTTTAACACTGTCATTTCCTATTGACACAAAGAAATGGCATTGGAATCTGTCAATTTGATTTACTATTCACACATTTGCCGAAAATGGTCAATAGGGATAAAAGAGTATTTGGCTGGTAGAAAACACCTGCCTTTCAATTAATAACAATGAAAATCAAGCTATTATGGACAAAAATCAAACATCTGAAAAAAACAAACCTTTCAGGCTGGTTAAATATTTTACGTTCTCAAGTCTCACTGTCATTTTTGCAGGAACCATAGCACTTTCGTTTTTCAACATCCACTGGGCCAGGACCATGGGCCTGGATAAAAGCGAAGAATATGCCCTCGTTCTTGTGGAAAATCTCAACCATCAGGTATTTTTACAGTTTATCATACCCGTAGCTCTGAAATACGGGAAAATCCAATTACGGAACAAGGAACAATATGTCCGTATGGACAAGGTAGTGCGGTCGACTCTTCACAGCTTCAAGGTTGATATGGTCAATATTTACGACATGAATCACACGATATCATATAGTTTCGACAAAAGTAAAGTCGGTAAAACAGATCTTGGAGGTACGGGCTATCAATATGCTATTGCTGGCAGAAGCACTTCCAAATTGATACAAAATGGAAATTTCTGGCAGATACTCCTTGGCCTGCCATCAAAAAGCAAGATTGTGACCTTCGCTCCCCTGAGAGCCGAAAAACCTCTATCTGCCCTTTCCGGCCCAGTACTTGGGGTTGTTGAAATAATGCAGGATCTGTCTGAAGATCATCAGACTATTTTCCGATTCCAAATCCGTGTTATCATAACCAGCACAATTGTCATGCTGGTTCTTTTCCTGATATTGATATTTGTTGTCAAACAGGGTGAAGCTATCATTCACAGGCGCAATCTGGAAAGAATTCGCCTCAAGGAAAAACTGAATCAGGCGCGAAGACTTTCAGCTCTGGGAAAAATGGCCGCTGGCATTTCGCATGAAATTCGAAACCCTCTGGGAATCATAAAAAGCTGTGCGGAGTTGTTGAAAAAAAAAATGGCGGTTTTCGATCCGAAAAGCTCAATTCCGAATATCATCGTTGAAGAGTCCAACCGCTTGAATCGTATTATAACCGATTTTCTGGAATACGCCAGGCCCAAGCCGCCCAACCTTTCTGGATGCCGAATCGAAAAAATCCTGGAAAAGAATATCGATTATTTAAAATCTCAAACCGAATCAAAAGGTTATACAGTACTGTCAGAATTTAACGACAATCTCCCGAAAGTCATGGTTGACACGGATATGATGTATCAGGCGTTTTTGAATCTGCTGATCAACGCCATGCAGTCCATGCCTTCAGGTGGTACGATACGTATCCATATTTTTCACAGGGCAGGGAACATTCATGTCCACATACAGGACCAAGGTGAAGGAATTCCTGCTGAACAATTAGAGAGGATATGGGATCCTTTTTTTACAACCAAAGATACAGGCACAGGACTCGGACTCGGGCTTGTGAAAAATATCATTGAATCTCACAAGGGAACCATAGATATCAAAAATCTGTCTGGCAAAGGAATTCAAGTAGCTATAGTCCTGCCTGCAATATTGTAATTTTCATATAGCTATCCCCAATGATTTGAAACAGAAAGGGCAATGATGGAAACCATTCTGATTGTAGATGATGAAAAAAACTATCCTCTGATATTGAGTGCAGTTCTGGAAGAAGAAGGCTATGAAACCATGACAGCCAATAGCGGCAGCCAGGCACTTTTGATGCTCAAAGAATCAGATGTGGATCTGGTGCTGACGGATATGAAAATGCCCGGGATGGATGGTATAACTCTTCTGGAAGAAATCAAACTCAAGGACTGCGACATACCGGTAATCATGATGACAGCCCACGGAACAGTTGAAAAAGCTGTCGAAGCCATGCAGAAAGGCGCATACAATTATATATTAAAGCCTTTTGATAATGACAGCCTTGTTATTTATGTAAAAAAAGCCGTTGCCATGTACAGCATGGTAAAAGAAAATCGGCAACTGCGAGATGTCGTTGAATCCCGTTACAGTTTTGGTAATCTGATTGGGAAAAGCAAGGCTATGCAATCCGTATTTGAAACCATACAGAAAATTGCTCCTGTTCATGCTACAGTACTCATTGATGGTGAAAACGGTACGGGAAAGGAACTGGTGGCAAAATCAATCCATTTCAACGGCTCCAGACGACACCACCCTTTTATAGCGGTAAACTGCTCTGCTCTGTCGGAAAATCTTCTGGAATCAGAACTCTTTGGCCATGAAAAAGGGGCTTTTACTGGTGCTGTTTCAAAAAAAAAAGGACGTTTCGAACTAGCAGACAAAGGAACTCTGTTCCTTGATGAAATCGGCGAGCTTTCTCATAATTTGCAGGTCAAATTACTTCGTGTACTGCAAGAAAGAGTTTTTGAACGCGTGGGGGGCGAAAAATCGGTATCGGTCGATATCAGGATCATTGCTGCAACAAATAAAATCTTGAAACAGGAGATAAAAACTGGTGCCTTCAGGGAAGATCTTTATTACAGGCTAAACATATTACACTTGAATCTGCCTCCATTAAGAGAGAGGATAGAAGATATCCGGCTTCTGGCCCAACATTTTATTCAGAAGTACGCAAGCGAGCGAATATTGGAAAGTCCAGTAAAAGGCATGTCACGAGAGGCTGAAAAGCTGCTCTATGACTATAGCTGGCCGGGAAATGTCCGTGAACTTGAAAATATTATCGAACGGGCAATGGTACTATGCCCCGGGGAAAACATAACCATTGATGACATGCCTGATCATTTAAAAAAATCGGCAGGCAATGACTGGCGTCTCGAAGGAATACCTGAGAATGCTTCCTTACCGGAAACTCTTTCCATTGTGGAACAACGTTTGATTAAAAGAGCTTTGAAAAAGTCCAGTTACGTCCAGGCACATGCAGCCAAGCTGCTTGGAATCGGGAAAAGTGGCCTTAACCAGAAGATTAAAAAATATGGACTTGATACTGGTTCAAAATTATAAATTCATTTTTTATACATAAAATCAAAGAATTAAGCATATAGCACAAAAAAATCAGCTAATGATTCAAAATAATGAATTTTACTATGCTATGCTTAAATTTCTATAATATTAAGCTCTTATGCTTAAAAACAGGCTAATTCGCTTTCTCACGGTTCAAATTAATTAACTTCTGATTGTCAAAAACACATATTTCTTGAGTCTT
>JAUCGE010000239.1 GCA_030377965.1 Desulfobacterales bacterium HSG16 | reverse complement strand
GAATAATCGAATGACCAAATAATCAATCACTGTCCTTCTCGTACGGCACGGACATAAAAAGAATTTGATTTAGGGCTGACATGGCCGTGTCCGAGAATGAAATACATGCTCCACGCGTGGATTGTAATGCTGGCGTAAGTCGAAGAAGACCAATAATAATAACCAAAGGTATTTGGAAAATAAAACCTTTCGATCATGGGGCTTGTTTCACCTCTATTGACCAACATAGACAACTCTTTAACTGTCGGCATCCGCCAGTCAGAATAGCCGCCGTATTGTGCTGAATTCAATGCATTGATAAAATCTTCAGTATCGGTTTTATCGCTGGCAGTACCCTGGTCACCGGACGTAACCAAAGATGAGTCGTACCAGGTATATGTATTATCGGCATCATTTGGATTATCATAATCTTTAGTTCCGTCTTTACTGTTCTTCACTTCCCAGGTCAAACCAGTAACATTATCGCGTACAGTAGCCCAGGTTCCTGCCGAATCCGGCAGGCTGTTTCCGCTGGAATCCAATTTTGTGTATGAACGCGGATTGGTAATGAGAGTGGAGTCCTGCCCGTAAAAAGCTTCACCGGGTTTGGGACATACGATCTCTTTGGTGTTGTCATAGCATTTTTGCTGACCGGTTTCAGGAACTGATCCGGCAATGGCGATTGAAGTCACGGTCAAGGTAATGATTGCTGCAATGACGGTTGTAATGATGGTATGTCTTGATTTGATCTGCATTTTTTAAACCTCCTTTGATTTTACATTAATGAATATTGAGTATTATTTGCATGTTGCACAAAATGAATCAACAAAAAAACAAAATCAACCTGGATAACTCAGAAAAGTTGCAAAGAGTTGAAAATGTGTAAACAGGAAGGTGCTGCACCCTCTACCCAATAGTATGCACAACCTGGGAAGCTGGAACTATTTTGACTTTCTCCCGAATATATGGAAGTGCTTTTTTCAAGGCTTTGAGAGTTTCAGGATAAGGATGTCCGATACCCAACGCTTCGCCCTGATGTTCGGCGATTTTTATCAGTTGGTCTATCTGTTTGTGGATAAACTCCGAAGTTCGGAAATGATCGATAAATATATCTCTTCTTGCGAAAGGAATTTTTATGGTACGTGCGGGAAAGCCGCAGCAGCTATCCGGGGTTGTGTAGCTGTCGATGAAAAAAAGATCTTGGGATTTCAGGTATTGAAAAATCGGATACATATGGGAAGAAATCGTCGTCATTTTTGATCCCATATGATTATTCACCCCTTTCGCGAACGGTACGGATGCAAGATTATCTTTCAACTGGGCTAATATCTGTTTTGGGGACATGGAAGTCAAAAGCGCGCCAGGACCTGGATTTATTCTGGGGTATTCCACAGGTTCCATAGGCAGGTGAAGCATTATTTCCGCTCCTCGTTCCTTTGCTTTTTTCAGGAATTCCTTATGAAAAGGGCTGTGCGGCAGGACAGAAAAAGTAAGGTTGGCATTCAGATTAAGCAAGGCGTTGGCTACAGACTTGTTATAGCCGACATCATCAATTATTATCGCTATTCTGGGGGTCTTTGTTGAAAACCTGGGAAAAAGCCGGGGACTGCGGATAGTTTCGCTTGGAAAAATTTCATATTGGGGCTGAATTTTTTCAGACGACCCGAAAGCAGGGGCGAGATTGCGTCTGGCTGACAGGCCGCCGGCTGCCATCATTATTAAAATGAGGCAGCCGACCCATACTTTATTGAAGCGGACAGGAATTTTTTTTATCTCCGGCCCGTTTTCATGGCTTTGAATATATCGTAACTGACGAGAATTTCCAAAGCACGCATTACCTGGTTATCTTCATGGAGCCTTTCGATATCCAGAGGACCATATCTGTAATCGGTTCTTTTTTTCTTGATGGTTTTTTTCTTATCGTCCTTACCATCTTTCTTCTCTTTGATTTCTTTTTGTCCTTCGGCCTCAAGATGGTTTTTCAAATCCTTTTCCTTGAGCATATTCTCATCTTCTTCCGTGTCTTCGGGATCTAAAAATTGATGTTTTACCATGATATCAGGTTTGATTCCCTGGGCCTGGATTGATCTGCCGTCAGGAGTGTAATATCTGGCGATGGTAAATTTCAGGCCATAGCCTTCCCGCAATTCTTCGACTGTCTGAACTGAGCCTTTGCCAAAAGAAGCTGTACCCAGAATCAGAGCGCGTTTATGATCCTGCAACGCGCCTGCAACGATCTCTGAAGCACTGGCGCTGCCGCCGTTGATCAGCACTACTATGGGGTATTTCCGCTTGGCTCGACTGGAATGGGCCTTGAATTCTTTGGTATGTCTTCTGAGCCTGCCTTTGATGGAAACGATTGTACCCTTGTTCAGGAACATATCCGATACCTGAATGGCCTGGTTGAGCAGACCACCGGGATTATCTCTGAGATCCAGGATCAGTCCTTTCAATGGTCTGGCTTTGGCTTCCAGTTTCTTTAAAGCGTTTTTCAGGTCACTTGTGGTATTTTCCTGAAAATTGGTGATTCTGACATATCCGTATCCGTTATCCAGAGAAAGGTATTTGATGCTTTCTATGGGGATAATATCTCTGACCAGTTTAAAATCGAGAGGTTCTTTTTCCCCTTCCCGATAGATCTGGATCAGCACGGCTTCCCCCTTGGGGCCTCTCATTTTCTTGACAGCCTCCCAGAGCATCATCTCTTTGGTCGATTCACCATCCACCTTTATTATTATGTCTCCGGCCTTTATACCTGCCCTGTATGCAGGAGTACCTTCAATGGGAGAGATTACCGTCAGAACTCCTTTCTGCATGGTAATGACGATACCTATTCCTCCGAATTCACCCTGTACATCAATTCTCATCTCTTCCAGAGCTTCGGGCGGGAGGAGCTGGGAGTGAGGATCAAGACTGTGTACCATACCCTGGACAGCTTTTTCGATCAAATCTTTTGTGTCGACTTCATCCACATAATTTCTTTCGATCAGATCGATTACATCGGAAAAAATCTTCAATCCCTTGTACGTTTCATCATCAGCAGACAGATTCAGATTAAAGCCAGACACTATTGTAAATGCCAGGACTGCCGACATCATAATGATCCACAATTTCTTTAACGGTTTTCTTTTTTGATTCATTTTCCTGCTCTCTCCTTTTTTTTTATCCCTTTTTCAGCCATTTCATCGGATCGACTGGCTTTCCGTGATGGCGCACTTCAAAATGAAGTCCCGGTCCTTTCATAGAGCCTGAGTCTCCTACTGTGGCGATTACTTCATCTTTTCCCACTGCCTGGCCTTTTATTGTAAAGACCTCTGCTCCGTGGGCATAGAGGGTGTAGTAACTATCACCATGATCTATTATAACCATATTGCCGTATCCTTTGAACCAGTCAGAATAAAGCACTGTGCCGGGGGCAACAGATCGAACAGGAAGCCCCTGGTCTGCCCGTATATCAATACCGCTTTGAAAATTCATGACATTAAACTCGGCATTTTTATACTGGCCAAAATAAGAAATTATCTTACCTTTTACTGGCAAATTAAGCAAGCCCTTAAAGGACATAAATGATCTTACACCTTTTTTTTTGACAGCATCGGTTTTAGCTGTTTTCAAAACCTCGATTTTTTTTTCCAGATCCTTTGAAGCCTGTTTTTAAGAGCCATGAGGGATATGTGGACAAACTTTTTATTGAATGCCGTAACAATTGTCACCATATCCCTGTCCGTGTTGATCGTGAGCATGTTTGCACTTTTTTTCATGAATGCGAGTACCATGATTGATTTCTGGGTTAAAGGCATGGGGATCATGGTTTATATTGAACCGGAAACTGATAAAACCATTATATCTAAGATAGGCAAAAATATCCGCTCAATGGAAGGTATTGCTGATGCCACCCTGATTCCAAAGGAAGAAGCCCTGGTCAAATTAAAAAAACGCCTTGAAGATCAGGCATTTCTTCTGGAAAATCTGAAAGACAATCCATTACCTGATGCATTCGAGGTTCATCCCGAGCGTTTTTTTCAAAATAATGACGGCATTGATTCCATAGCACTTCAAATCGAATCAATTCCAGGGGTAGCAGAAGTGGAATATGGCAGAGAATGGATTTCCATGTTCAGCAGATTTTTGAAACTCTTTAAATTATCGGCATGGGTCATGACCGGACTTTTTCTTATGGCCGCCACATTTTTTGTAGCAAATACGATTAAACTCGTGTTTTACTCCAGACGTGAGGAGATAAAAGTCATGCGCCTTGTCGGAGCGACAGAGAATTTCATTCGTATCCCGTTTTATATTCAGAGCATGATTCAGGGCGCTTTGGGCGGAATAATAGGTCTGGGCATCCTGTACTGCACTTTCAGGTTTCTTCTCGAAAACTCTGATCCGAACATTGCCGCCATAGTATCAGGTCTCGAATTTCTTTCTCCCATGCTTCAGATCCAGATACTGGCAGGAAGCATTGCATTAGGATGGACAGGATGTTTTCTTTCATTAAGTCGTTTTTCAAAATTCTCCTGATTTTTTCAGTTGCCAGTTTCTTGATAATTCCATTTGCTTTTTGCCTGGAAAAAACCGGGGCAGAACAAGGTCTGGAACAGGTCGAGAAAATCAAGGACCGGATCGAAGACAGCAAAGGACAGATTGATGCATTGAAGAAACGTGAGTCAGGTATTGTCAAAAAATTCAACCGTACGGACAAAGCCCTTGCAAAAGCCAGGAAAGATGCCAGCATATGTAAAACAGGACTCGCTTCTCTGGAAAAACGCATTAACAGGACAGAAGCCAGTGTGCAGCGCTTGAAAGATGATATTGCAGCCAGGAAAGCATATGCTGCCCGGCGCATGAAAACCATATATAAACTCGAATGGACAGGCAGGCTTCAGCTAATGGCAAAAGCCGATTCGGTCAAAGAATTTTTTCAAACAAAAAAATATCTGGAATATATTCTCGCAAGTGACAAGTCAAGTCTTGCCAGCCTTCTGGTCAGAGACAGGGAACTGGCCGCTCTTTTGAACGATCTGAAGAATAAAACGAAGA
>JAUCGE010000238.1 GCA_030377965.1 Desulfobacterales bacterium HSG16 | reverse complement strand
GATTGTGGCAGTCGATAATTTCAATATGGGAGCCATGGAAAACAAGGGGTTGAACATTTTTAATTCCAAATATGTACTGGCAAAACCCGACACAGCGACAGACGAAGATTTCCTCAATATTGAACGTGTGATAGCCCATGAATATTTTCACAATTGGACAGGAAACCGGGTAACCTTGAAAAACTGGTTTCAGTTGAGCTTGAAAGAAGGGCTTACGGTCTTTCGCGACCAGGAGTTCGCTGCTGATATGTCATCGGCAGCAGTAAAGAGAATTTCTGACGTGGCAAAACTCAGAATTTTTCAGTTCCCTGAAGATGCAGGGCCAACCGCTCACCCTGTTCTGCCCGAATCCTACATTGAAATGAATAATTTTTATACCATGACTGTGTATGAAAAAGGTTCGGAAATCATAAGAATGATACGTCTGCTGACAGGAAGAGAAGGCTTTCGCAAAGGCATGGATCTGTATTTCGAACGATTCGACGGCATGGCCGTAACATGCGAAGATTTTGTGAAAACAATGGAAGATGCAAACAATATCGATCTTGCACAATTCAGGTTATGGTATTCGCAGGCAGGCACTCCGATTATAAGATTTGAAAGAAAATGGGATGAAAATGAAAAAAGTTTCTGCCTGACCCTTGTGCAGGATTGCCCGAAAACTCCAGGACAGGATAAAAAACTCCCTATGCACATCCCGGTAGAGATAGGACTTCTTGATTCGACTGGAGGGCAGCTCCCTTTGCAGCTTGCGGGCGAAAAAAAGGCATCTGGAACTTCGAGAATCCTTGATTTTACACACGCAAAACAGGATTTTACCTTTGTAAATATCGATCCTGCCCAGGATGAAAATTTACGCAAAAACGGGCCTGTCCCCTCTCTTTTCAGGAAATTTTCCGCGCCTGTAAAACTCGTGGCTGGTTATACCGAAGATGAGCGCATTTTTCTCATGGGCAATGACCCTGATCCTTTTAACCGATGGGATGCTGGTCAACAGTTATTTTCTTCAATGATACTTTCTCTGATAGATGATTTTCAAAATAAAAAGGAGCTGGTCATAAACTCCGCCCTGCTTGAGGCATTTGAAAAAACTCTGACAGCATCATCTGACCTGACAGCAGATAAGATGACAGATAAAATAATGGATAAAGCCTTTGCAGCCCTGGCTCTGAGACTGCCTTCAGAATCCGAACTCGGAGAAATGATGGCCGGTCGAGGGCTTATCATAGATCCTGATGGAATTTTTCATGTAAGAAAATTTGTCATATCTCATCTGGCAGAAGAGTTTTCCGCAATTTTTACACAGATATATGAACAAAACTCTGTAAAAGGGCCATACTCAATTGATTCGGAAGCCATTGCTCGAAGGAGCCTGAAAAATCTAGCCCTGTTTTATCTCGGACGGAAAGAATCCAACTCCATGATTCCTCTGGTATATACCCAGTTTGAGAATGCGGACAATATGACGGACGCAATAGCTGCTCTTTTGATTCTCGGAGATACGGATACTCCTGAACGAAAAAAAGCTTTTGATACGTTTTATCAAAGATGGCAGTCAGATACTCTGGTTCTGGACAAATGGTTTGCCCTTCAGGCAGTATCGAACCTGCCGGATACATTGGACAGGGTAAAGGAACTGATGGATCATCCGGCCTTTTCAATCAAAAATCCCAACAAGGTCAGATCCCTTGTATTCGCGTTCTGTAATGGAAATTCTTTCAGGTTTCATGATACATCTGGAAGCGGCTATGAGTTTATAACAGATCGCATCCTGGAACTGAACACTCTCAATCCCCAGATAGGAGCAAGACTGGTTGCAGCATTCAACCATTGGAGAAAATATGATGCGGACAGGCAGGGATTGATGAAAACACAACTGGAAAAAATTCTTGATACTCCAAAATTGTCCAAAGACATATTCGAAATTGTGTCAAAGGCTGTTGCGTGATCCCTTTTTCATGTCAGTCTGGTTTGTGGGCCGGTTTTCTGACCGGCTCACGGACATTTGCCAGAAAAGTTTTTTCAAGAGAGTTCGCAGGGTGTTTAGCTGTTTTTGCTTCCTCATTATGTTTTTATATGTCAACTGTAGTTATAAGATGGTCAGCATTCAATGTCACAATCAATACCGCATCTTTTGTTCTGACACGTTTTCTGATAGGTTTTTTTATAATCTGCGGAGTTATGGCAATAAAAAAACAAAGCCCGGTTCCTGAAAAATACAGCCTTCTCTTTGGCCGGGCTGCTGCAAACTTCACCGCAGTCTATTGCTTTTTCAAGGCAGTGGATCTGACCACCGTAGCTCAGGCTAATATCCTGAATATGACATATCCTGTCTTTATTGTCCTTCTTACCTGGATTTTTTTAAAAGACCAGCGTGATATCGGGGCTGTTGGAATCGTCATAATCGCATTTTCAGGGGTATGGCTGATCCTGGCCCCGAATGAAATGGAATTTGATTTGAACAATCTCTGGGGTCTTTTTTCCGGGATAACAGGCGCTATCGCAATTTTTCTCTTGAATATAAGCAGAAAATACCACGATTCGGAAACAGTCCTGTTTTATCTGTTCGGCGCAGGTTCAGTGTTCACCTATGCCTGTTTTTATGACAAAATTACCGTCCCGAATCTTCACGAACTGGTCTATCTTCTGGGCTGTTCCATGTTCGGCATCGCTGGCCAATATCTAATGACCTTCGGATTCAAGTATGTGACAGCCGTAGAGGGTGGGATAATATCTTCGTCAAGGATACTCATGGCAGCCATTCTAGGGCCGATAATCGCGGCAGATCCGGCTCTGGGGGTTTCAGGATGGACAGGGGCCGCACTTATCTTTTCAGCGAATGTCGTTTTGACCGTCAGGAAATCAAGACCTGCAAAAACCTGACCCATATCCAGATATAACATCTTAATTTAATAATAAATAAAGTATCCGAATGGGAGCGAGGTATTTCAATAATTCATGACTCAGCCAGGAGATAAATCTCCCGGCTGAAAGATGGCGGGGACGGAACCCCGCCCTACCTATTTTTTATTTTTCCTGTCCATTGCCTGTTGGAGTTTTTCTCCGAAAATTCCCATAGAACCCATTCCCGCAGAGCCTGATGATGTTTCTTTCTGGTTCCGAGTTTTACTCTTGCCCTGCTGGTTTCCAGCATATGATTTCCAGTCTCCTTCATCATCCGTATCTGCAGCTCTCAGGGAAAGCTTTCGAGCGTCCGCGTTGATTTCCTGGACGATGACCGTGAGTGCGGAGCCTTCTTTAAGTTTCTCGATGGTATTAGCACTAGGGGATTTTTTCAAGAGCGACATGGGCAGAAGGCCGGTAATTCCAGGTTCCAAATTGATAAAAAAGCCGAATTTCTCTTTTTTCTCAATATGTCCTTCCACAGACTGTCCCACGATGTATTTTTCATTCACACCGATCCAGGGATCACCTTCAGCGTCTCTTATGCTCAGGGAAATTCGACGTTTTGCGATGTCGATATCTTTTACCATTACATCGATTGTTTCCCCTTGTGTCACTATCTCTTCAGGTTTTGACACTCTCTTTTTATAGCTCATTTCACTGATATGAACCAGTCCTTCAACTCCGGGGGCTATCTCGACGAACGCGCCGAATCCCATACACTTTGTTACTTTACCCCGGACTTTGTCACCCACTTTGAATGTCTGTTCCTCATCTTCCCAGGGATCGCCTCCTATCTGCTTGATAGAAAGAGATATTTTATGCCGATTTTTCTTTTCCCCCGGTTCGACCTTGAGTACCTGAACTGTAACCATATCACCGGATTTCACAACTTCTTCAGGATTTTCAACCCTTGACCAGCTCAATTCAGATACATGAACCATGCCTTCCACACCGGGGAATATCTCCACAAAAGCGCCAAAAGGCATAACTTTGCTCACTTTGCCTTCTATTACAGCCCCTATTTCCAGTTGCTCAAAGAATACCTTATGCTCCTTTGCCTGCTCTTCTTCAAGCAGGACACGCCTGGACACAACGATATTTTTCCCTTTTTCCTCGAATTTTGTAACCAGAAACCTGTGAACTCCTCCCACATACTCTTCTGGTTTTTCCACATACCTGATATCCATCTGGCTGACGGGGCAAAAAGCCCTTTTCTGCATCATCTCCACATGAAAACCGCCCTTGATAACTTCCTTGACCTTTCCTTCCACGGGAATCTTGCCTGCATAGGCATCCTGGAGCATGTTCAATCCGCCAATTCCAGACATTGCCTTGGAAAGCTTCATTTCATGTTCACTCAAAGACACGATGTACAGTTCAATGGTATCACCGACTTTATAGGGCATGTTTCCTTCTTCATCGAAAAGTTCCACACTATCGACAGCCCCGTCAATTTTGGTTCCGGTATTGAGAAAAACAGTGTCCATTCCAATGGAAATGATTTCTCCGCTTACCTTGTCACCAACTTGAACATCATCATCCATCTGGGTTTGATAGGAATCGAGCATTTCCGCAAAACTTTGTTCTCTTCCCAGGATTTTCTCATCAGCCAGGCTTTCTGAAATAACTTCCGCAAAACGATCAGGATCAACGGTTTTTTCTGACATTCTTTACTCCCATCAGGCGTTTAAAATTTTTACGCTTGATTTTTCATTTGTTGTTATTCAACCAGTATCACAATTTTTTCATTTGTATTTTCGATTTCTATAAGCTTCCCCTTTGGTCCCTGCTTTCCAAAAAGACTGCCCAGTTCGTTCAGATCTATCCCCTCTCTGGCCAGGGATGCCTTGACCTTCTGAGGCAGCAGCCTTTCAGAAACAGGGAGTACCGATAATGGAATAGTGATCTTGGTTTCCGGGTCGGCCTTCCCAGATTTATAAATATGCAATTTTAAAGTCTGCATCATATTCTTGCCTCCCATGCAAAACAAAGTGAAAAAATATTTAAAACCGGCATCATTCCGTCACGCCGGATTCATCCAATCTCATACGCATTTACCACAATTGAAAAGTTTTGCAAGAATGAATCGTTTTATGGGGCAGTTTTTGGGTTTCAAGCTTTTAAAAGCATGTCAGAAACAATA
>JAUCGE010000237.1 GCA_030377965.1 Desulfobacterales bacterium HSG16 | reverse complement strand
TGTGGTTGCCCTTTGCTGAAAATACAAAATGTTCCGTTTTTAAGCAGGGCAACCACAAGGGATTCAGGGCAACCACAAGGGATTGCCCCTACGAAAATATTAAAAAATTATTGGTTGAGTACTTATCAGATCTATCATAAAAATTGGAGGGGAATTATGTCTTTAGCTTTAAAAGAGCGGGTGGATTTCATTGAGGAGAGAACAGATTCTCTGGAAGATCTCATTAAAAAATTTATAACATCAACAAATATAGCACATCTGAATCAGGCACGAAATATATCGAACATGGGTCAAAATATAGCGGAGCAGGGACAAAATATAGATCGCCTGGAGAAATCCGTTGAACAACTTTCAGTTGAAATGAAAGAATTCAAAGTTGAAATGAAAGAGTTCAAAGATGAAATGAAAGAGTTCAAAGTTGAAATGAAAGAGTTTAAGAAAGAGGCTGAACGTGATCGGAAGAGGATGAATAAACAATGGGGCGAACTGGCCAATAAGATGGGAACTCTTGTCGAAGATATTGTTGCACCCAATATACCGGGAGTTCTTAAAGAATATTTCAATGTTCAAAAGCTCCAGTTTTTTGCATTACGCTCAATAAAAGAGGGAAAAGGTGGAGCCGTAACCAGGGAATTTGATATAATAGCGGTTTCCGAGGAGTATTTTGTAGTCAATGAAACCAAATCCACGCCAAGACCGGAATATGCCCGCGATTTTATGGAAGTTCTGAAACAGATTTATGATTATTTTCCAGAGTATGAGTCGAAAAAACTCATCCCGATTTTTTCATCCCTCAGTATTCCACCGAACATTGAAACCTATCTTTCGAAGCACGGAATATACGCAATGGGAATGAAAGGCGATACGATGGCAATTGTAAATTTTGAGAAGGTTACCAGATAAAGAAATTATGATCGGTATTGAAATCATCTGGTTTTTTAAACCCCAAACAAGTAAGGAGAATCGATGAAAAAGACAGCAGGCTGGTCAGGTGTAAAAAGAAATGTAATGCTCGTGGCGTTAATTGTTCTTTTCAGTGCAGTATCCGTTTATGGGCAGGCCATTCTTTCCGGTGATCGCAGTGTCCCGGTTGAGGCTAAAAACGGCATGGTTGTGACAAGTCATACTCTTGCGACCGAAGTGGCTCTTGATGTTCTCAAAAAAGGAGGCAATGCTGTTGATGCCGCCGTAACGGCAGGTTTTGCCCTGGCTGTGACTCAACCACGATCTGGAAATATCGGTGGTGGCGGTTTTATGCTGGTCTCATCGGAAAAGAAGAAAGAAGTGGTGGCCATTGATTACCGCGAAAAAGCACCAGCAGGCGCTACGAGAGATATGTTTCTTGATGCCGATGGTAATGCGGATCAGAATTTGTCGAGATTTTCACATATTTCCGCCGGTGTCCCTGGAACTGTAGCCGGACTCGCCCTCGCTCTGAAAAAATACGGCACCATCTCGCTGGAAGAGGCTCTTGCACCTGCAATTAAACTGGCTGAAAAGGGATTTGTCGTGACACCACGCTTTTCCAAAGGAGTGAAATCAAAACAGAAGCGTCTCTTCAAATTTGAAGCAGGAAAGAAAAAATTCCTTAAAGCAGATGGAAAATTTTATGAGCCAGGAGATATCTACATCCAAGCAGATCTGGCAGAAACCCTGAAGCTTATAGCTAAGGAAGGCATCAAAGGATTTTATGAGGGACGGACAGCGGAGTTGATAGTTGCCGAAATGCAGAAGGGAAAGGGCTTGATCACCCTGGAGGATTTAAAAAATTATCAGCCCAAGATCAGAAAACCCGTCTTTGGCACATATCGCGGCTATGATATTTACTCTATGTCACCACCTTCTTCGGGAGGCGCTCATATTATCCAGATACTTAACATTCTTGAAAAATTCCCCATCAAGAACCTGGGACACAATTCTGCTAAAACCATCCATCTGATGGCTGAAGCTATGAAACGCGCTTATGCCGACCGATCCAAATTTTTAGGGGATTCAGACTTCGTGAAAGTGCCGCTTAGCGGGATTATCTCAAAAAAATATGCTGCCTCTCAGCGCGCTGGAATTGACCCTGATTTTGCCTCCATCAGCAGGAATATCGCCCCTGGGAATCCAACAGATTTTGAAAGCAACGAGACCACTCATTTTTCTATAGTTGACAAATTTGGCAACGCCGTAGCCAACACCTACACCATTAACTTCAGCTATGGCTCAGGAATTGTGGTAGAAGGGGCCGGTTTTCTGCTGAACAACGAAATGGATGATTTTTCTGCCAAACCTGGTGTTCCCAATGGCTATGGGCTGATCGGGGGTGAGGCAAACAAGGTTGAGCCTCAAAAACGTATGTTATCTTCCATGTCCCCTACTATCGTCATGAAGGGTGGCAAAAATTTCCTGATTGCCGGATCACCAGGTGGATCAAGGATCATTACTACTACCTTGCAGGTCATCATGAACGTGATCGATCATAATCTAAATGTCCAGGCAGCGGTAAATGCTCCTCGCATTCATCATCAATGGCTGCCTGACGAAATCAGGATAGAGGAGGGTATCAGCGTAGATACCATCCGGCTGCTTAAAGGCATGGGACACACAGTAAATGAAAAATCGTCAATGGGGGCTATCCAGAGTATCATGGTTGCAGAGGACGGCATCATGTACGGCGGCGCAGATCCAAGACGAAGTACATCTGCGGCTATGGGCTTCTAAAAAGTAGTTGATGTTTTTCTGTATAACCAAGTTTAAAAACTTGCTCAAATCAAGGCAGAACCTCCGGGTTCTGCCTTTTAAAGATTATTCCATCGTCAATCTGTCAGAGTCGCATCAAGATCGTAATATATTAAGGGGTTTTCCAATAAATAAAATACCCGATATGGTAGGGCGGGGTTCCGTCCCCGCCATCTTTCTCAGGAAAGAAACCGTTTTTCGATGAAATCAGCCACTCCGTTTACATCATTTCTATCAATGCATGGCACTCCCAGATCCAGGGGAACGTCAGATACCATTGCGATAAGGGTATTTTGCCTGTCACTTGAGTGAATTGGGCTTTTATGTGCAGAGCTTCGAAACACTTCGATCTGGGGCATACCTGCTTTTTTATATCCTTCCGTTATAACTATATCCATATCGGAAAAATACAGGCTTGCAATCTGTTCCAGAGGAATCTCGGTTTCAACGTCCTTGATCAAAGATATTTTCCAGGGGGACGAGATGACGACCGTTTCAGCACCAGCTTCTTTATGACGCCAGGTGTCCTTTCCTTCATGGTCAATATTGAAACCATGAATATCATGTTTGACTGTGCCGACTTTATATCCCCTCTTTTTCAATTCGGGAATCAGTTTTTCGAGCAGCGTGGTTTTGCCGGAATTTTTTTTGCTGATGATGGAAACCACCGGGGGATTCATGAACTTTCTCCTTTATAGTTGAGTGCAAAGATTCAGGTAAGCGTTTCCGTAGCAATGGGCGGAACGATCAGAACCGGTATTTTTGACTTGCGAAGGACACGTTTTATATGTCCGCCTATGGTGTTATCCTTTATAAACCCTTTCCTTGATCCCATGATGATGAGATCGCACTCGTATTTTATAGACTGTTCGATGATTTCATGAACAATTTCGCCGTCGCATAATACAATCTCATGGCTCTGATATCCACAGGCATCACCGCTGATTCCTACGTCGTCACAATATGTTTTCAGTGCTGTCCAGATCAATTTCTGATTTGATTCTTTTCCGATAATTTCTCTGGCCGATTTTTCGTAATTTTCGCTGATATCCTTCCATGTTTTTTCGCCCAGCAGCCCTCTCAGGCGGCTTTCAACATAGTTGGGCATTTTTTCGATAACATGGAGAAACACAAGTGTGGCATGGTAACGGGTGGCCATTGATATGGCAAAATCAAGTGCTGGCTTGCAGTTATCTGCCAAAGTTGTGGCAAACAGTATGGAATTGATTGGCTTGAGCATGATAGTCCTCTTTGCAAGATTATCTGGTAATTGGATATGGTTGCTGGCTTTTATACCCTTTGATATTAATAACTAAAGGTCATGTCAAGTGGAAACAGAAACATGATCAATTTGAAAAAACTTGAAATTTATTATAATTATTTGATTTAAAATGATTTTTTACCAAGAAAAGCTTTTTTCAGAAAACAGAACCATAATATTACATGTAATTATATCCAGAAACACAAACATTGAAAAATATTATAAAATTGATGCACAGGCATTTCTTAAGATTCCAAATGCTACAAAAGAGGTAAATAAGATGAAAGATATTTATATCGTAGGCGTGAGTATGCACCCCTGGGCAAATTCCCTGATAAAACTTTTCCTGAGATCGGTGAAGAGACTGTTGTCGAAGCATTGAAAAACACCTTGAGACCTGCGGCTTCTGCCCCGAAGGTGAAGCTGCTAAAATGCTTCGCGATGGTAATACCAAAATCGGCGGCAAGGTTGCGGTCAACCCCAGCGGCGGTTTCTCTTCATTCGGTGAAGCAATCGGAGCACGGCAATCTGGCAGGTGGTGGAAGCATCCAACCAGTTGCGCGAACGCTGCGGCGAGCGCCAGGTGAAAAACGCCAAGGTTGCAATGGCCCAGACATACGGACTGATGTGCAACAGCGGAACCACGATTCTCACGATCTAATCCGGCTTTTTCCTTAACCGGAACCGGAATTTCAACTTAGCATCTCCTGGCAGGGTTGGTGAGCACATGTTTCTTGCGTGTGTTCCTTGCTCTGCCTTTTTTCTTTCTGTCCATACGCGATAATCGACAAAGCCCGTCTGCATCCTGAAAACTTCCCTGATGTCAGAGCATGAAATTCCCTGCATTTGATCGAAAAATACTTTTTGACAAGCTATCTCTTCCTGCCAATGCGAAAACTCTCTATGGTCAGGCACAAACAAATTCAGGTCATTGAACGGTGTTCACGATAAAACCCAAGTTTACCACTTATATCAATGCCCTTTGTATAACAATCTGATTATACATGACTTATGGTTTTTAGCCCTAAAAAATTACGTCTAATAATTTGGCAAAAGATAATCCTTGACATATGACATA
>JAUCGE010000236.1 GCA_030377965.1 Desulfobacterales bacterium HSG16 | reverse complement strand
AAAATCAGCAGCCTGAAGAAAAAAATCGATACAATTGAGAATGCCCCGGAAGTCAGGGATATGCCGGAAAGTGTACAGGATGTAATCAAAGAAAAATTTTCGTTTTCCCAGGATGAAAATGAGGCTGCACTAGAGGGCGCTGTTGCATTGGCAAAATTTGGCCAGTTCGAGCGGGCATTGACCGAATTGAACGAGTTGATCAATATTGATTCTGTGCGGCTCGACTCGGCTAAAAATATAATCAGGTGTCATATGGCCCTTGATTCTGTGGAAGAAGTTGTCACCCTGTATGAAGAGTGGTATGAGAGCGATCTTTTTACACCTCAGCAATTGAACAAGCTGCGTTTTTTTCTACAGAGCATACTGGACAAAAAAGGTATTGACCAGACTCTTTCCCAGTTAAAAGAAACTGTAGAAGAAACCCCGGCAGAGCCAGAAATAGACATGTCGGTAATCGACGCACAGGAAATGGATTCATCTTCAGGCTTCATGGAAGAAGAGCTTCTTGATATCAGTTCCGTAGGGATCACCTTGAACGATGGCCCCAGAAAGGGACAGACTATTGAACTTGATGTCAGTTTTCAATCCGGAAATGTTATTAACCTGTTAATTTCGAGCAGAGACAAGGAGTTTATCGACAATCTCAAAACAGGGCTTTTGCTCAAAGATATTCAGTTTTATTCTCCCATTGCCATGTTTAACGGCAAGGGAGTGATTTCAGCTAAATCTCAGATAGAAAATGGCCCGAAAAAAGGTGATTTCAGCCTGGATATCGAAATAAAAAGCATCCAGTGACCGGATCGACGGAAAGAAAGACCGGAAAAGAAAAACCGGAAAAATCAAGATGCCTGACAATGAGCATAAATATTGTTTACAATAAAAATGAGGTTGATATCCCGAACCTGCATGTGAGATCCGAGGAATAGATGGCTAATATCAATTTAAAAAAACGGGAAGTCGAGTGTAAAATCGTCTTTTATGGACCGGGAAGAGGCGGAAAGACCACGAACCTGGAGTATATTTTCAAATCTTTCAGAAAACAGGTTACAGGTGAGATGGTGTCTGCTGATACTGAAGGTGACCGGACTCTTTTTTTCGACTTCCTGCCAATGGGAATCGGCAAGATAAAAGGATATGATGTCAGGCTTCAGCTTTATACCGTACCTGGCCAGGTAAAATACAGCGCTACTCGTAAAATGGTGTTAAGAGAAGTCGATGGCCTGGTTTTTGTAGCTGATTCTCTTGCCGTTCGCCGGGAAAAAAATATGTTGTCCTTGAAAGATCTTCATCTTAACCTGAGAGAATACGGGTTGAGCATAGCCAAAGTTCCTCTTATCCTTCAATATAATAAGAGGGATCTGGCAAAAAAAGGAATTCCACTCATGTCCATCAAACAGATGGAGAAAGATCTGAACCGGCAATTGAAAGTACCTTCTTTTCCAGGCAGCGCTCTTACGGGAGAAGGGGTGGGGGTCACTTTGAAAGCATGCATCAAATTGACATTACAGTCCCTTAAAAAGCAGATGGGCTGGTAAAAGGCAGGCCAAATGAGAGATTCAGTTCTATCCGGCGATCTTGGCTTCCTTGGGCTTGGAGATATTATCCAGCTCATCGGCTCCAACGGGGCCACTGGTGCTTTGATGATTATCAGTAAATATGTTCCTGAGCCGGGCCGGATGTACTTTCAAAGTGGAAACATCATAAATGCCACAGCAGGACAGGTGAAAGGAATCCAGGCTGCATATAATCTTTTTGGCTGGGTCGATGGTCAGTTCGAATTCTTACAGGAAGATGTAAAGAACATTAAGAGAGTCATCAATAAAAACAGGATGGAAATCATCCTGGATGGCTTGAGAATGGTGGATGATGGTCATGTCAAAAAACTTGGCCCCATCACTTTTGAAAAACAGGTGGAAGGTGCTTCAGAAAAGGCCAAGTCCTTTGGAAGAAGTGTAAATTACCCGGTTATCAAAGGTCCTATGGTCGATTACATGTATGTTGTAAGCGAGGATGAATTTATACCGGGCCAGACCATCGTGGAAGAGCAGAAGCATGGCACATGGAACTGGACTATCCTGGAAGGGGTGGTCGATATAGTCAGGCATACTAACAAGGGCCCTTTGAAAATTTTAAGAATCGGAGACGGGGCTTTTCTTGGAAGTATTGATTCCTTATTATATAACAGCGGTGCCAGATTTTCCACGGCTGTCGCTTCCACTCCGGTTCAGCTAGGTGTCCTTGATTCCCAGCGGTTGACAAACGAATATGCTATGAGATCTACAGATTTCAAGCTTTTGATGAAAAGCCTGGAAAGACGGCTGAAAGAAGTCACTGACAAGGCTGTCAGTATTTATCTGGATAAGATTAATGTCAAAGATTTCATAAAGGATAAAAAACTGGTCATCCGGCAAAGCAGCAGTGAATTAAGGCATTTTTTTATGATTACCCGTGGAGAAGCCTTTATCGTTCAACATACGGATATCGGATACATGCCCATCGCTCATCTTAGAAAAGGGGATTTCATCGGTAAGGTCCCTTTCCTGGATATCGGCCATGAACCTTTATCTGCTGCTGTATTCGCATCGAAAGAATTCAAGGTTAAAAAAACAAACCCAAAAAATCTGAACAATGAATACAAACAGATATCTCCGACACTGAAAAGCATGATTGAAAACGTGGCAACCAGCATCCTTGTGACAACACGGATGGCATATGATTTCCAGAGACAGGTACATGATGAAAAGAAAAAATAACAATTCGCAACCCAAGAAATGGAAAAACTCATGACTGTTGACAACAGAAGACATATTCGAATCGATTCCTTGAATTTGTCATATGTCTGCATTGACGAAGAAGGTGAGACAGTCAATGAAGGCATGGGAAGAACCTTGAATGTTTCCGAATCCGGTATCCTGCTTGAAGCACCCTTTGTTACCAGCACCCGGCAGTCGATGACTCTCACGATTGCCCTGAAAGAAGAGATTGTCGAGCTTGCCGGAAGAGTGGTTCATTGCCGCCCAAGGGAAGACGGGATATGTGAAACCGGTGTGGAATTTTTTCAGATGGAAGAAGCAACATTCGAAGTGCTGAAAAAATTTGTACTGTTATTCAAGGAAAAACACGGACTTAATAGCTGATAAGGACATTAAGATTTATGGAACAATCAGTATTTGAAACAAATTTTCCGACGCTTGATCTTGCAAGAAGAGGGAAGGTAAGAGACGTTTATGATCTTGGAGACAGCCTGCTGCTTGTAGCAACAGATCGGCTCTCCGCTTTTGATGTGGTTATGCCGCAGCCCATTCCGGGAAAAGGCAAAATCTTGAATCTTATTTCTCTGTTCTGGTTTGAAGCAACCCAGGACATTGTAGAAAATCATCTGATTTCAAGTGATGTAGAAGATTTTCCTGAAAAATGCGCTCCTTACATCGACACTCTGCGCGGACGGAGCATGCTTGTAAAAAAAGCTGCGCCTCTCCCTGTGGAATGTATCGTAAGAGGTTATGTTTCCGGATCAGGCTGGAAATCCTATCAAAAGGATTTAACCATATGCGGTATCAATCTGCCTGAAGGACTTGTGGAATCTGACAGATTGAAAGAACCGATCTTCACTCCTTCCACCAAGGAAGAAGCTGGCGCTCATGATATAAATATCGATTTTGACCGGATGATCAGCCTTACAGGGCAGGAACTTGCTGAAAAAGCCAAAAATTTGAGCATGGCAGTTTACAGCAGATGTTCGGGGATTGCCGACAAAAAAGATATTATCATCGCTGATACCAAGTTCGAATTCGGCATGTTTGAAGACAGGCTGATTTTAATTGATGAAGTAATGACTCCTGATTCTTCGAGATTCTGGCCAAAGAGTGAATACAGCCCTGGAAGAAGCCAGAACAGCTTCGATAAACAATATGTAAGGGATTATCTGATATCCACTAAATGGAACAAGGAACCGCCCGCGCCTTCTCTGCCGGACGAGGTAATCGAAAATACCCGTAACAAATATATCGAAGCTTTGAGACTGATCACCGGAAAGGTCGATGGAATTTAGCAAATTAACGAATGTTCCTCTTGATTCGATAGATTCAGCAGATACACGTTATCTTGTAACGACAGATGCTGATACGGGGGATAAAAGGCCGGATCTGACAGACTCCATTCGTCAGATGAGTCTGCTCGCCCCTCCACTGCTTGTTGAATCGGACGGTCGTTTTATAATAGTCAGCGGATTCAGGCGAATAGCCGCCTGCCGATCACTTGAATATGATACGATTGACGCTTTTGTCAAAAAATCCGTCATCACAAAGGCAGATGAACTTGATTTCGAGTGTGTGAAAGCAGCAATAGCGGATAACAGCCTTCAGCGCTCTCTTAATTTGATTGAGATGTCAAGGGCATTTTGCATGATAGATTCGTTTGTATCCGATATAAAAGCTCTATCCCATATAGCTGGCATCCTCGGATTACCAGTGGGATACGGTATCATAAAAAAAATAAAAAAAATTGCTTCCATGCCCCTGCTTATTCAAGATGCCATCCTCACAGGCAATATTTCCCTTCCTGTGGCTATTTTACTGGAGTCTTATCAGGAGATAGCGAAAATCGCTTTTATTCGATTGTTTATATCCATAAAATTCAGCCTGAACAAGCAGCGGGAGATCCTCACTCTGGTAAAAGAGATCGGACGAAGAGAAAGCATTGACGAAACCGAAATTCTTTTACGTGGAAAAGTACAACAGATAACAGAAACTCTGGATCTTGACGCAAACAAAAAAGGACAAAAAATTCGCGAGTATTTAAAACAGCGGCGCTATCCGGCCCTTCAAAAGGCACAGAAAATTTATGAAGACAATGTCAACAGGTTGAATCTCGCCGATAATGTCCGGCTGTCTCCTCCCGCTCATTTCGAAGGGAATGTCTTTGCGTTGAACCTTTCATTTCAAGATCCTGAACAATTGAAAGCCTGCTTTCTCGACCTGTTTTTTTATCTTGTCTGTGGTAACGGTAATTTCCGCAAGAAGTCTGTATGTGCCGCCTTTGCCCGTACCAGTGAGTACTCTGTATTTTTCAACAAACTCATTGGAA